>JBKPJS010000716.1:0-18682 GCA_046730815.1 Acidobacteriota bacterium | reverse complement strand
AGGATGGCGTGACCCAGCGGCCAACAAAAGTAAAATCGCGCGCGTCCAGGTGCAGCTCGTAATGTTTCAACAGGGCAGGCCACGACATTCGTCCGGTTTCCAGGTCGTCGAGCAATGAAGCTCGTTGACCTTTCGTGAGTGTCTCGCCACCGCGAACCACCAGCACGCCTAACTCTTCAAAGAGCTCACGCGCGCCGCCGCTAATCATTGCCGCGGTTTGCGGATCCGGCGCATTGCGGACGTCAACCTCGCCGTCACCGGGATCGATCTGTCCACCCGGAAAAGCGTGATATCCACCCAAAAACGCGAGCGCATCGCTGCGTTTCACCCAAAAGACTTCGGGATTGGCGGGATCAGTATTCTGCCTGAGAAGAATTATTGCCGCTGCGTCTCGCGGAGTTGTTGCTGGTCGTTCCGACATACTTCACGATTTATGACCAGCGGAATCGCTCGCCGTCACCCGGGCCCCAGGGAACGCCGCGCATGTGGTAGCCCCCCTCTTCCCAAAAGCCCGCCTGATCATGTTCGAGAAAGCGCACGCCTTTGACCCACTTGGCTGACTTCCACGCGTAGAGTTGCGGAATGATTAAACGGACCGGGCCTCCGTGTTCGGGTGGGATTGGTTGGCCATCGTGAGCCCAGGCGAAAAGCGAGTCTTCCCTGAGGAAGTACTCGATCGGCACGTTTGTGGTCCAACCATAATCGTAAGCCAGTGCTAAAACGAATTTCGCTTCGGGTTTCACACCCGCCAGCCGCGCGATCTCCCTTGTCGAAATACCGCTCCAGATGTTGTCCAGACGAGACCAGCGCGTGACGCAATGAAAGTCCGAGTACACGCGCACCGCCTCGAGTTGCATAAACTCGTCGAGCGACCACTTCTGCGGATGTTCGACCAGCCCGTCAACTTCAAATGACCAGGTTGTGAGGTCGATGTCCGGCGTTCCGTGTGCGTCGAGCACGGGCCACTTTTTAGTGCGCGACTGTCCCGGCGGCATCCGGTTCTCACGCCGCGTGTCAGGACTGATGATGACCTCCGGATCGTCGATCTCTTCCGGCGTTCGCGGATCGGTAGTTTGATAATTCGGATCCTGGAATAATTTATCGAGAAAGTTCATAGCTATCTTGTCAATCTTGAAAATCCTGAAATCCTGTCACCTTTTTAGACAGGATTACAGGATTCTCAAGATGAACACGATTACTTCTTTCCTCGTCGCTCTGCGAGCGCAATCAACTCATCCGGCATCCATTTGCCGACACCCTTGGCGACAGCTTCGTCAATACCAACGTTCCGGTCGTGCCAGTCGTCACGGCTGCCTTCGGGGCCGCGTGCGCGTTCGTAGTTTTCTGTTTGTTCCAGGCTAAGAAGTATTCCCGCGACAACTTCATTCCAGTCCTGAAACTGAATTCCGCGACGCACGATCGGCAGTCCGGCGGTCCAATCTTCTTCGGGCGCGCGATCATCCTGCTCGGGAATTGTCAGATTGTGCAGCGGCGGAAAGGCTGCTCCTGAAAACTCTTTGACCAACGCCTCCCCGACCTGTTTGTAAGACCAATCGGAATGCTCATGTCGCATTGCCTGCGCGCGGCGAAAAATGTCCGCGACTGTTGCTTGCTGCTGAACCATGTCCTTACCTCTATCCACAGATTACACAGATTTTTCCAATCTGTGTAATCTGCGGACTATAACCATGACTATCAAGAGACAGGTTGTCACTGCGGCTGAGATCAAACAGAACTGGCAAAACGCACGAATCACGAAAGCCTGCAAGTAAATCAGCCACAAACTCACGAGAAACATGGCAACAATGAGCGGAGTCAGCAGAGTGCCCGCAACTCGATATCCAAATGCTGCCAGCGTGGCAAGACTGAAAACGCCGAAGTACGCAGCGGCGCCGATCGCTGCCAAAGGAATGCCGGCAACAACTGCGTAGGAGCTGCTGAGCACTTCCGAACAGCCGGCGATTATGGTGCAACGGACGGATTGTCCAGTGACGTGTTCAATAGTGAGATAGATGGCATCGGCAAGTCCAAGCAATGAGAGCAGCGCGACGGCCCCGTAAATTGCCGATTTCAGATTGCCAATTGCCAATTGATTATTCCTCAGCCAGCAAAACTCAATATCTCTTCAAATCGGCAATTGAAAATCGGCAATTGGCAATCATTTCTTGCTGTCGATCTCCTTTTGAATAATGACGCGCAGTTGTTCTGCGGGCAGCGATTCAAATGGCACTTCACGGCCATTTAGAAACACGGTCGGCGTGCCCTTCACGCCGAGTGAGTGTCCGCGCTTGCCGTCGAGGAAAATTCGTTGTGCCACAGTGTTGCTGTCGAGGTCGATCTTGTAACGCGCAACATCGATACCGATCTCCTTGGCGTAGCCTTCAAACACCGGCCGCACGTCAAACTCTGACTTCCAATTTTTCTGACGCTCGTAAAGCAGATCGTGCATTTCCCAAAACTTGCCTTGCATCCCGGCGGCTTCGGCAGCGGACGCTGCGGCGAGGGCGTGTTGGTGAGCCGGAACGAGGGGAAACTCGCGAAACGTTATTTGCAGCCGGTCGCCAAACTCCTTGTGCATCTCCTCGAGTATCGGATGAAACAAGCCGCACGGCGGGCACTCGAAATCACCAAACTCTTCGAGATGTGCGGGCGCGGTCGATGGTCCAAGGACATGCGGGGGCTCTGCTCCCGGTATGCCTTGATTAGCAACAGGTCGAGGCGTTGACGCTTGTGAACCCGACGCTTGTGAGCGCGGCGCCGGCTGGCTTCCAACCGCGGTCGTGGAAGCGGGTATGGAGCGTGTCAGGTACCAGGCGCTGCACAATGCGATGCCGAGAACGGCAACAATGATGATGAACGGTAGTAGTCGTTTCATAAGAATTCAGACTGTAGCCGCAAGAATGGCGGCGAGTGAGCGGAAGATATCGCTACCATCACTCGATCCGAGCAAGTCTTCGCAAGCACGCTCCGGATGCGGCATTAGGCCGAGCACGTTACGTTCGCGGTTGCAAATGCCTGCGATGTTATCACGCGAACCGTTGGGATTCGCGGCATCGGTTATGTTTCCGTGCTGGTCGCAATAGCGAAACACGATGCGGTTTTCACGTTGGAGTTCCGCGAGAGTGTCGTCGTCGCAGATATAGTTTCCTTCGGCGTGCGCGATCGGGATACGCAGCACAGTGCCTGTTCGCATTTCATTAGTAAAAGGACTGTCAGACGTTTCAACGCGGACATAAATGTGTTCGCAGATGAAGTGCAGATCGCGATTGCGAATGAGCGCACCCGGCAGCAGTCCGGCTTCACAAAGAATCTGGAAACCGTTACAGATTCCAAGCACAAAGCGGCCGCTTTCGGCAAACTTCCTGACGGAATTCATCACGGGTGAAAAACGCGCAAGCGCTCCTGCGCGGAGATAGTCGCCGTAGGAAAAACCACCCGGAAGGATAAGGGCATCGTAAGTCGACAAGTCTGTGTCGCGGTGCCAGATGAAATCAACCGGCTGACCCACGTGCTTTGAAATCACGTGATAAGCATCGTGATCGCAATTCGAACCGGGAAAAACTATAACTCCGAATTTCACGCTTCAATCTCCACGCGATAGTCTTCAATTATGGGGTTGGAAAGAACCTCGCGCGCCATCTTTTCCACTGATTCACGCGCCTGTTGGTTATCCATCGAGCCGTCAAGCGAGATCTCAAAATACTTACCCTGCCGCACGTCGGAAATACCGGAAAAGCCGAGCAGTTCGACCGAATGCTGAATGGCTTTCCCCTGCGGGTCAAGAACCCCGGATTTCAGGTTTACGTAAACTTTGGCTTTCATCTCGCACCTGCCGCGCTGAAATCAACAATACATTGCTTAAAAAGCACTTGTTAGAATAATATCTCCGGCTCGTGACGACCGCTCAAATGCTTCCGAACAGGAGAAACTTATAATGCAAAACCCGCCGCCCGTCCAAGTGAGCAATCAGCCGCCGGTTCCAGTGAGCAAATCCAGTACAGGGCTCGATGAAAATATCGCTGCGTTGCTGTCGTACGTTTTTGGCTGGGTTTCGGGGCTGATATTTTTCCTGATCGAGAAAGACAGTCGCCTGGTCCGGTTTCACGCGATGCAGTCGCTTCTGTTGAATGGCGTAGCGCTCGTGATAGGCATCGCCCTTTGGGTTATATGGATCGTGCTGGCGATCATCGCGACTCAGATTTCAGGACTCTTAAGCACGTTAGTAAGCCTCGTCCTGGGCTTGTTGCTGATGGTCTTTTCCATCGGCGTTTTTATTGGAGCAATACTGTGCTTGATAAAAGCTTACCAGGGCCAGTATTTCAAGCTGCCGGTCATCGGAAATTTTGCTGAGAAGTTCTCGACAAAATAGCAACGCCAGAAGAAGTTCACGCCTTTGCGTGAAAACTTTGTGGAATTCTCCAAACGCAATCATGCCTATACGATTCCAACCCTTTTGTAGATCGCATCGATGTTTCTCAGATAGTGGTCCAGCGAGAAGGTTCGATCGATTTCCTCAACCGACAGTTGTGAATTGATGTCTTCGTCAGCCTTCACCAGCTCGCGAAAATCCCGATTCTCATCCCAAACTCTCATCGCATTGCGCTGCACTAAGTCGTAAGCACTTTCCCGCGACAACCCTTTGTTTGTTAAAGCGAGGAGCAGTTGGCCGCTGAAGATCAAGCCTCTGGTGGCGTTGAGGTTTTCAAGCATCCGCTCCGGATAAACAACCAGTCCATCAATCAAGCCGATCGCTTTTTGCAGGATGTAGTCCAGGGCGGTGCTCGAGTCGGGCAGCACCACTCTTTCGGCCGATGAATGAGAGATATCGCGCTCGTGCCACAGCGCAACATTCTCCAGGCCGACAATACTATTTGCTCTAACGACTCTCGCTATCCCACAGATACGTTCCGAAATGATCGGATTGCGCTTGTGCGGCATTGCGCTGGAACCTTTTTGACCCTTTGTGAAGCGCTCCTGCGCCTCGCGGACCTCAGTGCGCTGCCAGTGACGAACGTTCAGGGCAAACTTGTCCAACGATGAAGCAACGATCGCGAGTGTAGTCAAATACTCCGCGTAGATATCTCTCTGGATCACCTGCGTGGAAACTGGCGCTGCCTTTAGTCCGAGACGAGCGCAAACTTTTTCCTCAACCGAAGGATCGAGATGCGCAAACGCGCCGACGGCACCGCTGATCTTTCCTACCGCAACTGCTTCGCGAGCTCGCAGCAGGCGCTCGCGATTGCGGCGCATCTCGTCAAACCACAGTGCGAAAGTTAGACCAAAGGAAGTTGGCTCGGCGTGAATTCCATGCGTCCGCCCGACTTGCGGCGTGTTCTTGAATTCAACTGCGCGCCGCTTGAGCACCTCCATCAAAGCGTCAACTTTTTTTAGCAGGATATCGACCGAGTCACGAAGCAGCAGCGCATTTGCTGTATCGACTACGTCTGAAGACGTCAGACCATAGTGAACAAATCGACTCGCTTCGCCGATCGACTCGGCAAGGTTGGTAGTAAACGCAATGACGTCGTGATTCGTAGTTTTTTCGATCTCGTTGATGCGTTCGACAGAAAACTTCGCGCGTGCCTTGATCTGTTCCAGCGCCTCGCGCGGAATCGTGCCCATCTCCGCATGGACCTCGCAGACCGCGATTTCCACGTCGAGCCACTTCTGAAACTTGTTCTGCTCCGACCAGAGCGCGCCCATTTCGGGCAATGTGTACCGAGGAATCATAAAAATCAGGTTTATAAGATCATTTTAAGGCCGTAGAGTTAACAAAATAACGCGCCAGCAACCAGCGTCCATTCTCTTCTATCAGCGTAAAAGTCTCCATTGCTTCGCCGCGTTCGAATCGCGTTTCATAAGTCAGAATGTAAACATGTCCCTTCAACACGCCGCTCGAATTCTGCTGCTCAGTTGCCGAATTAAGCGAGCGACTTTCAACCTTGCCGAGCTTCGTGCGCAACGTCTTGAACACTTCGTTTGACTGCTCAAGAGTAACGTCTTTTCGCCAAAGATCCGACGACTCGTTGTAGATCTGTTCGTAACGTTCCTGCGCAATGTTGTCCCCGACATTCGTCACCACTTCCTGCACCTCGATCGGAACTCGACCACGCTCAGCGTCTTGCCGGCACGCGGATAACGTCAATATTGATACGAAGAAGATCAGTGTAGAGAGGGAAACTTCGCGCTGCTTGCTCATACCTCTATCCAGGGCGTTGGCTCCTTGGGATAGGAAAGACTGATTTCGGTGAAACCGTAACCGTAGAAGAGCGGCGCTCTCTCTTGCAGGGCAACTTCGGCATTGATCTTTGCGAGGTAAGGGTTGTTCGCGCGCTGGGAAAGGTGGGCCAGCACGATGTATTTGGCGCAACCGTCGAAACCACCGCGTATCCAGTCAGCCAGATCTTCGTTCGACAGGTGGCCGAGGCGAGACAGAATTCGCTGCTTCAGATCCCAGGGGTAGTTGTCGCAAGCCTTGAGCATGTCACGGCTGTGATTCGACTCGATCACGATGGCTGCGCAGCCGCGCAAACGTTCAGTCACGAGGGTCGTGATGTGGCCAAAGTCCATCACAGTCGCGATCTTCACGCCGTGGTGAGTCGCAGTGAAACCGAAGTTGTCGACGGCATCATGTGGAATTGTGAAAGGATGAAAGTCGATCTCGCCGATCTTGAAGTCTTTGCTTGACTCAATCTGTTCCACGCGATCGCCAAGGGCTTTGGCACGGCGCCGGGGTTCTTCAGTGTTGACGTTGAAGCGCTCGCTGACGTAAGCGTCGAGCGTCTTGCCGGAAATGTAAACGGGACAATCGACGGAGTTGAGCAACACGCGCAAGCCGCCCGCGTGATCGCCGTGTTCGTGAGTCACGAGCACGGCGTCGAGAGCTTGCGCATCTTCGCCAACGATTGCGAGTCTACGGGCAATCTCTTTCGCGCTTAATCCGGCATCGACAAGCACACGAGTGTTGCCTGCAACGATCAAGACCGCATTCCCGGTTGAGCCACTGCCCAGAACAGTGATTTTCATCAGCTACAAAAAAGCACAAAAGACACAAGATAGAAGTGAATCAAAAAGTTGAACCACTATATCAAAGGTTCTGTGCCTTTTGTGCTTTTTTGTCGCTAGATGGCGAGACGCGAACGATCGACGTTGAAGCCGTTGAGATTTCCCAGCGCGCCGAGCGCGAGCGTTTCTGATTTGAAGTAAGTGCGCGCAACTTCCTGAAGTTCGTCAACCGTTATCTTTCGGATCTTCTCGATCACTTCGTCGGGCGAGATGCGGCGGCCATGAATAATCTCCTGTCGCGCGAGCGTTGCGGCGCGCGCGCTTGACGACTCGAGCCCGAGGAGGATGCACGAGATGGCCTGGTCTTTCGCGATCCGTAGTTCTTCGTCCGAAATGTTGTTACGAACAACTTCTCGCAACTCCGCAAGCGAGACGTCCAAAACCTGATCGAAATACTCAGGCGACGTTCCCGCATAGATACTGAAAACACCGATGTCGGAAAAAGCGCTTCCGGCCGCGCCCACTGAATAGGCCAGACCTCGTTCCTCTCGAATCTTCTGCCAGAGGCGGCTTGAAGTTCCGCCACCAATCACCGAAGCCAGCATGCTTGCAGCATAACGATCTTCACTAAGCGCGTGCGGCCAGGGCGTCGCGATCACCAGATGTGCTTGTTCCAACTCACTCTTCTGTTCGATGAGTATGGGAGCGGCCGGTCGCGGTCTGCCGCCGTCAAGTGGCTGCGGACGCACACCGCCGCCGCTCTCGCAGCCGTCAAAGGCAACGCCAACCAACTCGACCAGGCGTGCATGGTCAACGTTTCCCGCTGCTGCTACGACGAAGTTCCTGTACGAAAACTCGCGCGCGTGAAAGCCGACTGTAGTTTTGTGATCGAAAGTCGCTACTGTTTCGGGTGTGCCTTCGATCGGACGACCCAGAGGCTGGTTGGGGAAGTAAGCAGCATTGAAGAGCTCGCCCAGGAGTTCGTCAGGCGTGTCCTCGACCATCTTCATCTCTTCGAGGATCACCTTCTGCTCGCGTTCCAGGTCTTCTTGTTCAAAACGCGGGTGCGAAACGATGTCCGCCAGTAAATCTATGGCCTGCGCAAGGGCGGTGTCCGCAACCTTTGTGGTAAAGCCCGTCATCTCATGGGTCGTATAAGCATCCAGGTTCCCCCCAAGACGGTCAGTTTCGACGGCGATATCCCTAGCGCTTCGGTTCTGGGTCCCTTTGAACACAGAATGCTCAATAAAATGGCAGATTCCGTTTAATTCTGCGGTTTCGTGGCGCGACCCCCGGCGGACCCAAATGCCGGCGGTCACCGACCGCAAACCGGGCATGTGCTCTGTCAGAACGGCGATTCCGTTGGGGAGTTTTGTAGATTTAACCTCGTCTATCATTCCGTTTTGGAGACCTTAATTGGCGAATTCTGCACCGTGGTTGAGCAGGGGGATTGGAATCCTAGCACGCTCTCAAAGTGGCGGCAAATTGGCCGTATTTGGGCGCATTTACTTGACAGTTATCAGGTCGTAGAAGACAATGATTGGCTGTTTCTGGGGGTTCCGGTTAAAGTCTCCTCGATTGAACC
Source organism: Acidobacteriota bacterium (assembly GCA_046730815.1). Taxonomy (GTDB): domain Bacteria; phylum Acidobacteriota; class Blastocatellia; order Pyrinomonadales; family Pyrinomonadaceae; genus PSRF01. Next base: position 10,092 of record JBKPJS010000716.1, on the reverse strand, counting down.
AGTTTGGCCTTTCATTGCTTCCAAAGACTTTGGTCGCGGAGGTCTTTTCGCATGAGAAGAGCATTTGGTTTTGGATTGTCTCTGCTCGCGCTGGTGTCGTTTGTCTCAAACGATGCACTCGCCGCAAGCTCTAACAAGTCACTCGCTACGATTACCGGAAGTGTTCGAGACAACCGGGGAAATCCGCTCGCCGGCGCCCTTGTGTCGCTGGTGCGTGAAGGTGTGAAGACGGTCAAAGAGGCGAGAACTGATCGGCAGGGCAATTTCATTGCGAAGGTCGTACCCGGGCGATATGGAATCAAAGCCATCGCGGCGGGTTTCAGCGAGGTAGTTTTCACATCGGTAGACGTGAAGGCACAGCAGGAGCTGGTTTATCGTTTCAATCTCGAGCCTGTAGGTTACGGTAATACCTTGCCCGAGCGCCGGCGTGATCGCGACGACGTGAAATGGACTCTGCGATCAGCGCAAACCAAACGCTCAATCTTCCAGGTGCAGGAAGGTGAAGATGCAACAGTCCAGGCGGTGACTGACGCCCAGGCCGCAGAGACGTCGCCAATGGAAACCGCCGCCGAAAGTCCCACCGAACCAACTTCAGATTCCAGATCTAAAACTCGCGGTGTTCTTGAAAGCTATTTCGCAAATAATGAGTTTGGATCCTCGTACGTCGGATTCAACTTTGCGATCGCCACTCCAGTCTCAGATCAGGTTGAGCTCATCTTCTCCGGGCAAACGGGAGTCGGTGATGCGCCGGAGCGCGTTGAAGCAACTACGCGTTTCCGTGTTGGCGATCGCCATCGTGTTGGGGTGACTGCTTCGGCAGCACGTTTCAATGCGCCGGTTTGGACAAGCAGACTAAACGATCAAGCCAACCTTCAGGGCCAGGTTTCGTTGCGTGCTGTCGACGAGTGGATCGTGCGCGATGGAATCGTGATCGTCATGGGACTCGACTATTCGCGCTTCATCGGCGCGGGTGGCGCTCACGCTATTAGTCCGCGGTTCGGAGTTCAATACGATGCCAATGCGCGCACCCGTGTGAAAGCTGCCTTTGCTTCAGGCGGAGATGAAGACGGCATTCAGAGTGTTGCGACCTTCGAAAATGAGCAAGTTGTTTTCCGTAGCCAGGCTGTACGTCCGGTCGCCTTCATCGATGGACAGGCAGTGCTCGAACGGAGTCACCGGCTCGAGTTCGGAGTTGAAAGAGTTCTCGACAACAATTCAAACGTCGAAGCAACCGCATTCCTGGACACGACAAGCGGTCGGGGCGTGGGGTTGTTGAGTGGACCAGCGAGCGCGTTTTCAGGCAAGGCCGGCGACGCCTTTATCCACGTTGCAAATCAGCAGGGATCATCGCGCGGAATACGCGTCGTTTATACACGACGTTTGAATCGTGTTTGGTCCGCATCGGCCGGCTACGCATTCGGCCGCGGCCAACAACTGTCAGCGGCTGGTTTCTCAACTCCCTCCGAGCTTTTTGAAAGTGGATATTTTCAGACTGCGGCTTTGCAATTGGCGGCAGGTTTTCGCACGGGCACGCAAGTGCGAACCGTGTTGCGTTTCTCTCCTGAGGCGACCGTATTCGCTATCGATCCTTTTGCGGGCCGATTGGGTGTTTACGATCCCTCATTGAGTATTCAGGTCACACAGGATCTGCCGAGTTTTGGATTGCCGGTGCGAGCCGAGGCGGTCCTCGACGCCCGCAATTTGCTGGACGCGCAAACAAGTTCCGAGAACGGAGAAATCCTGACGTTCATCGGCAACAATCGCCGGTCTGTTCGTGGTGGGATCTCGCTCAGGTTTTAGGACGCGAGACGAAGTGAGCAGACTGCTTATAGTTCCTCTCATCCAAGGCTCTGCTCTCTTCGCTCCGAAACCCCAGACCTTCCAAATTCTCGGAAACTCCGAAAAGTTGGATAGATCTCAGCAGGGGTAATTGAACTCACAGTCTTGAGCAAGCCGCAGTTTTTCGCGGATCGTACGGATCAATTCGCTAATCCGTTGCAATCCATAAAAATGTGTGGCCGGAACGTTCCTTGCCTAAAAGAGCCGGATCTACCAATTCCGAGAGAATTGGAGGCGTCGTTGAGGTAGCAGTGAAAGGATCAGTAATCACAACCAGGACCTGGTTTCTGCTAATCGGTGCAGTGCTACTGATCAGTGCCGGCGCCCTCAACTTCCGCCAGCGCGCCAGACAGGAAACACCACCGTGGGATGGCGTGGAGTGGGTCGACACCAAGGACGGGATCTTCGCCAGGAGCATTGAGCGAGGCTCAGCAGCAGAACGGGCGTGGTTGCTGCCGGGCGACCAGTTAGTAGGCATCAGTCTGGACGGCAAAGGCAGGCCTGAACAGATCACCGCTGCGCGAGACGTTCAAATCTATCTCGATCAGGCAAAGCAGATCTCTATCGATGAGGGCAAGGATGGAGCCCAGATTCATTATCTGATGAAGCGGCCCTCCTATTCTCCGGAAGGGGGCGCCTACTGGGCCGACCTCGATCACCTCGGCGCTATTCACAAATGGACCCCGCGAGTCATCTATATCAACCTCATTGGCCTCATCTATCTGTTTGTCGGTTTCTTCGTGCTCTTCAAGCAGGGTGGGCGTGCGCCGTTCGCGCTCCATTTTGCCACCTTCTGTCTGGCTGCTTTCGTCTTTCATTTTTACACTCCGGTCGGCAGCTATCGTGACCTCGATCTGGCGATCGCATTTCTGGATAATGCAGCCTTCATTCTCTTTGCGCCGCTGTTTCTGCACTTCTGTGCGCTCTACCCGTCGCGCCAACAGCTCTTCAGCACTCATCGCTGGCGCGTAGTCTCGTTGTACGTTCCGGCTTTGTTGTTACTCGTCTTCTCTCTCGTAATCTTCCTGAGAGATGAAATGGCGAAGGCCGTTTCCGGCATTCAGAGGATCCCTGTCTCGGAACAACTTATCGGACTCTTTTATTGGCTCGGCGTCCTGCACCTTGCTGTTGCGCTGGTTGCCAGCGCGCTGCTGTTGGTGCGAACTTACGTCAAGTCGAAAAGCACGGTTGTTCGCCAGCAGGTGAAGTGGGTGTTGTGGGGCACACTGCTCGCCGTTACTCCTTTCACACTTCTATACGCGGTGGTCTATCTCTTTGGCGCGCCGACCGATCGCTGGCTCACTGATGTTGCCGTCTTGCCTTTGGCGATAATTCCGTTTGCCTTCGGCTATTCCGTACTCCGTTATCGCTTGATGGACGTCGAGCTGGTCGTGCGTCGTGTTTTTGTTTATGCAGTGACCACTTTGGCAATCGCGCTGCTCATCGGCATCGTTGTCTACACCGGTGGTCTATATGCCTTCGGTTCGGATCAGGAAGTTTCTTCCGGTGAGATTACGTTGCGTGTGGTCGTCGCCGTGCTGGCCATGGCGGCTATCGTGATGGTCGCGGCGCCGGTTAAAAACTTCCTCCAGGAGCAGGTCGATCGAATTTTCTACGGTGAACGTTACGATCTGAGAAACAGCCTGCTTGATTTTGGCCGCACACTTTCTGCCACTACTGCGCTCGATCCGCTGCTCGATTCGTTGGTGAGCCGGCTTCAGGAAGTGATGAACGTCGAGCGCGTGGCGATCTTCATCGAATCGAGGAATTCGAAATCGGGTTACGTTGTGGCGCGAGCGGCGGGTTTGTCCACTCTGGAAGCTGTACCTCCTGATTTTCGGGAGATGATACGCGTGAGATCCGCCGAAACTGGCGTCGTCCGTGCGGATGATCTCGATCTGAATTCTGACTCGACCGTCTCCGTCCGCCGAGCGCTCCACTATTTCGTTCCGTGTGTTGTTCGTGGACGCATGGTCGCCGTGATTGGTCTCGGCCGTTCTGTCGATGGCGCGCTGCTTTCGTCCGAAGACGTCGAGATCCTGCGCACTGTTTCGGGGTACGTAGCGGTCGCTATTGAAAATAGTCTGCTCTACAAAGACCAGCAGGAACGCGCCGGCGAGTTGAAGATGTTGAAGGAGTTCAACGAGTCGATTATCGAATCGATCAACGTCGGCTTGCTCGCCGTAGACCTCGATGGGCGGGTTACGCGTTTGAACTCGGCCCTCGAACACATTCTCGATCTTCGTCGCGACGCGGCAGTCGGCAGGCGTGTTGAAGATTTGTTCTCTGAAGATTTTGCGGACACGCTCAAGCAGGTGTTGGGTAAAGATGGTTGGCGACTCAAGGAGATCCGCAACATCTACAAGCTTCACACAGCGACGCGCGCTAACCGCGGGCTGGTTTTGAATATCGCGCTTGCTCCTTTGCAGGATGGTCAGGGCCAAACGGGAGCACTCGTCGTGCTCGAAGATGTTACTGCGCGCATCAGTCTCGAAGAGCAGTTGCAGCAACGCGAGAAGCTCTCGTCAATCGGTCTGCTCGCCGCTGGTGTTGCTCACGAAGTGAACACGCCTTTGACCGGGGTTTCTTCTTACACGCAGATGCTCCTGGGCATGCTGAATGAAAACGATCCGAAGCATGCATTGTTGCAGAAGGTGCGCACACAGGCAGAGCGCGCGACAAACATCGTCAACAATCTGCTGAACTTTTCACGCACGGGCAGCGCGACCGAATTCGGTGAAATCGACGTGGCTCGCGTGCTCGACGACACGTTGCAATTACTCGAGCCGCAACTGCGTCGCAGTCAAATAGAGATCGTTCGCCGTTATGACAAGGACGCGCCCGAGGCTTACGCCAACGCCGGCAAACTTCAGCAAGTCTTCACGAACCTCATACTCAACGCGCGCGATGCGATTCCTGACGGCGGACGAATCATCGTCGCGACCGGCACTGCTGACGACGGTTCACTCATAGCGGAGATCTGCGACACTGGAATTGGTATTGCTCCTGAAAACGTCGCGAAGATCTACGATCCGTTCTACACCACGAAAGGCGTGGGCCAGGGAACTGGACTCGGGTTAGCCGTCTCATATGGAATTATTCAGGAACATGCCGGCCGCATCAGTGTAGAAAGCGAACCAGGTCACGGCACCACCTTCCGCATCACCCTCCCGAGCGCCCGCGTCCGCGCCCGCCTCCAGGCCGTCGGCGACTAGCCAAACCCCATCCACAGATTACACAGATGGCATTTACGGTTAGATCTCTCTGTACATCTGTGTAATCTGTGGATGGCTTTGCTAAACTAGCGCGTCTTCATGAAAACGGAAAAGCGTAACTCCAAAAAAGGTTCAGTCCTCGTCGTAGACGACGAGGAGATCATGCGCGAGGTCCTCGAGACGCTGCTCACCGCCGAAGGTTATCGCGTCGATCTCGCCAAGACCGGTGAAGAGGGTCTCGAGGCTTACGGCCGCCGCGCCTTCGACGTCGTGTTGCTCGACGTGTCGATGCCGGGCATCGGGGGTCTGCGCGCCCTTGAAGAGTTTTTGAAGATGGATTCGGACGCGGTCATCGTGATGATCACCGCGTACGCCACTTTCGATACTGCTATCGCCGCCTGGGAACGCGGCGCTGCCAATTGCATCCGAAAGCCATTTCAAAACGAACAGATCACTGCAACCATTGCAGCGGGCATTAGGCGACGCCGCAAAGAAGAAGAACGACGCACGCTGCGACGGGCGATGAGTAAGGCCGTCGATCGCGGCGAGATCGTCGGCCGCTCGGATCTAATGCAGGAAGTTTTTCGCCTGGTCGAACAGGTTGCGCCGGCGAGATCGACAGTTTTGATTACGGGCGAAAGCGGAACTGGTAAGGAGTTGATCGCGAAAGCAATTCACGAAGCCAGCACGCGCGCCGGTCGACCATTTGTGACCGTCAACAGTTCAAATATCCCTTCAGAACTGCTCGAATCGGAGTTGTTCGGCCACACGCGCGGCGCCTTCACCGGCGCAGTCGCAGCCAAGAAAGGTTTGTTCGAAGTCGCCGACGGTGGCTCAATCTTTCTCGACGAGATCGGCGACATCCCACCCGAAACACAAGTGCGACTGTTGCGCGTTATTCAGGAGCGTGAATTCACTCCGCTCGGCGACACGGCTCCGAGAAGAGTTGACGTTCGGATCGTCGCCGCGACCAACATCGATCTGAAAGAAGCGGTACGGCAGGGAAGTTTTCGCGAGGATCTTTACTATCGTCTCGCCGTGGTGCCGATCGAATTGCCGCCACTGCGCGATCGGCTTGAAGACATCTTGCCGTTGGCCCAGCACTTCATTCAAAAGTACAACGAAGAGAACGGGCGCCACGTGTCGGAGCAACTGGCGCCTGACGTGCTCGCTCTGCTCGAGTCGTACTCGTGGCCGGGTAATGTGCGTGAGCTTGAGAACACAATCGAACGTGCGGTGGTCATCGCACCCGGCGACGAGATCACGAAAGAATGTTTGCGTACTGAGATCAGCGATCCCAAGTCCGTTGTTTCCGGCCATCACGATGGAGCCAGCAACGCAGCCGTCGGTGACATCGGGCGCGGCATAAATTTCTACGAAGAAGTGCGGCGGTTTGAGATCGATCTGATCAGGCGAGCGCTGGAACAGACTGGCGGTCATCAATCGCGCGCCGCGCGTTTGCTCGGAATGAACGCCACAACGCTAAACTCCAAGATCAAAACCTACAACATCAACCTAAGACCATAGTTCAAAATGAAGCGACGCGAACTCGATGGCTGTCCAATCACCGGAGCATTGCAGATGCTTGGTGACAAGTGGACGATGCTGGTAGTCAGAGAGTTGCTCGCCGGTCCGAAGCGAACGATGGAGTTGCTGAACAATCTTTTTCCAATCAGCAGTCGCACGCTCGTCGGGCGGCTGCGCGACATGGAAAAAGATCGCCTGGTCGAGCGCACAGATTTTGGTGGCAATCCGCCGCACATTGAATATGCGCTGACTGAGCGCGGCATGTTGCTCTTGCCGCTGCTGGAATCTTTACGTCAACTTGGTTTGGCTTTGAAGTGTAATGATTGTGAGGATCGCAGAAAACGCGTTGGAGTCTATTGCGAGCCTTGTCCGCTCAACGACAACGCCATCGAGATCCCGGTTGCGCCACCCCGCCGCCACAAAGACGACTCCATTATCTTATTGTAAGGACAAAGCCTTTAACAGGATTTACAAGATTTTCAAGATTGACATGTAAATCATGTCTAATCTTGTAAATCTTGTACCTGAACTTTCGTTATACCTCTAACTGTGGCTCTTTGTTCGGAATCATGTGACCATCAGGCGTGATGATCGCTTTGTGATCGGATGTGACGTGCTCGCCTTCCATCGTGATTTCTTCGCCGCTCGGCATCGCTACCGGCAGGTGGTCCAGGAAGCGCTCGGCGTCGATTGCGGCCATGCAACCCGTGCCCGCCGCAGTGACCGCTTGCCTGTAGACGGAGTCCTGCACGTCGCCGGCGGCGAAGACGCCCGGAATGTTGGTCGCAGTCGAATGGCCCGACGTTTTGAGATAGCCAATCTCATCCATGTCCAGTTGCCCCTTAAACAACTCGGTGTTCGGCTTGTGACCGATCGCGACGAACACTCCTGAACACGGAAAAACCTGCTCGTCTCCTTTTTGCAGATTGCGTAGACGAACGCCTGTGACACCCTCTTGCTGAGTCCCAAGGATCTCCTGCACTGCTGTGTTCCAGATAAACTCGATCTTCTCGTTCCGGAACGCCTTCTCCTGCATGATCTTTGAAGCGCGCAACTTGTCGCGCCGGTGAACGACATAAACTTTCGCAGCGTAGCGCGTCAGAAATGTCGCCTCTTCCATTGCAGTGTCGCCACCGCCGACCACGATCAAGGTGCGGTTCCGAAACGCAGGCAAAGGACCGTCGCACGTTGCGCACGCTGAAACTCCATTACCGCCAAAGCCATGTGGCACTTTTGCTTCACCCGGAATTCCAAGCCATTTGGCCGAAGCTCCGGAAGCGATGATCAACGTTTCCGTGGAGATCATTTGCGACTCGGTGTAGAGCTGAAATGGACGCTCAGTCAGGTCAACTTCAGTGATCCACGTCTCCATGAATTCTGTTCCAAAGCGCGCAGCCTGCTTGCGAAACTCGTGCATCAGCTCCGGGCCGTCGATTCCTTTTGAGAAGCCGGGATAATTTTCCACGTCTGTGGTGATCATCAGTTGTCCGCCGGGCACGGTCTGCTTATGAGCATCGGCGGGAGCATCGATCAGCAACGGTTTCAAGCTGGCGCGCGCGGAGTAAATCGCGGCCGTCAGTCCTGCGGGTCCGGAGCCGATGATGACAACATCTCTTTTAATCGTTTCGTTGGGCATTACCTTGAAGTCCGTTTCTCCTTCACGTCAGGCAGTATAATTCAGGCAGTATAATTGAGGTCAAAAGCACGAGAGTATAGCCTTTTCGGTTGACCGTATAGTATAACTACGGATATTGGGGTAGTCGAACTGTTGGTCTCCAGCGACCGAAAGCGCTTTTGGCCCGGTTCTCCGCAAGATGAGCAGCCCAGGTAGCGGTTCGGACACGATTGAAACCATCGCCGTGATTGGCGCCGGCACAATGGGCCACGGCATCGCGCAGGTTGCCGCGGCCTCCGGGTTTCGGGTCTTACTCAGCGACGTCGACCGTGAGTCGCTTGCACGGGGAGTTCGGGCGATCGAAAGTAATCTTGACAAGGGAATCCAGCGCGGCAAGTTGACCAAAGACGATCGCGACCGCACCTTGCAGCAGATTCACGGAACAACGAACCTGGAAGCGTGTGCCGCAGGAGACTTGATAATAGAGGCGACGCCGGAGAAGTTGGATTTGAAACGAGAGGTTCTCCGGCAACTCGAATCCGCATCCGACCACCCCTTCATTTTTGCCAGCAATACTTCGTCGCTATCGATTACGGAGATAGCCAGTTCTTCCAAACGCCCCGAAGCCGTCATTGGTATGCACTTTTTCAATCCGGTCCACATTATGCGACTGGTTGAGATCGTGGTTGGAGAAAAGACCAGCGCTGCGACTGTAGAAACGGTCAAGAGTGTCGGACAGAGAATGCGGAAAGAGCCGATCGTCGTGAAAGACGTTCCCGGCTTTGCTTCAAGTCGTTTGGGAGTGGCCCTTGGGCTCGAAGCCATGAGGATGTTCGAACAGGGCGTTGCGAGTGTGCAGGATATCGACACGGCCATGGAACTCGGCTATAACCACCCGATGGGACCATTGAAGTTAACGGACCTCGTTGGACTCGACGTGCGCCTGAACATTGCCGAGTATCTTTATCGTGAGCTTGGTTCGGAGACGTTCAGACCACCTGAGGTTTTGCGACGAATGGTGAGTGAAGGAAAATTGGGAAAGAAGAGCGGTGAGGGGTTTTACGATTGGAGCAAGGAGAAAGAGGATGCGCGTCGCGCACAGTCTTCTTAAGCGATGAGTACGCCCTACAACAACGAAGAGAGACGGTTTGCACTGCGGATGTCGCTGCGACTTCCGATTGTGATTTCCGGTCGTGCGGAAGATGGCTCTGCGTGGAGTGAGCCGACGGAAACCGATGACATTTCCACTTCCGGCGCGCTCTTCCATTTGAACCAGAAGGTGAACCGCGGCGAACGCTTATACCTTCGCGCGCACCGTCCGGACGGCACGCCGATCGAAGCGACTGCCCTGGTGGTCCGTGTTGCGCCGGCGATTTACGGGACCGCGCGCGTGGGAGTGCAGATAGCAGAACCAACTGAAAACTGGCTGCGACTATTCGTGTCGTGGGTCGCCGATGAGCAACCGGTGACGAATGATCCCGAAGTCCCTTCCTCCGAGTAATCATCAGACAAACTGGAGTTGTAAATGCCGGAAGCTTACGAGACCTTGCTGCTCGAAAAACGCGAGCGCGTCGCCATAATCACCATCAATCGACCTGACAAGCGAAATGCGCTCAACATCAAGACGCGAGAAGAAGGCGCAGCGTTACTGGAAGAACTTCGCGCGGACAGTTCAGTTGGAGTGGTTGTCTTTACAGGTGCAGGTGACAAGGCTTTCATTGCTGGCGCGGACATTGCGGAGTTTGCCGGTCGCACGTCGATTACGCAGCGCGACGTAATGATGGGACGATCGTTGTTCACGGCGATCGATACTTTTCCCAAGCCTGTGATTGCGATGATCAATGGCTACTGTCTTGGCGGTGGTTGTGAATTGGCGCTGGCGTGCGACATTCGCAT
>JBKPJS010000715.1:0-1250 GCA_046730815.1 Acidobacteriota bacterium | reverse complement strand
CAGCAATTCATTGTAAAGACTCTCGATATTCTGAAGTTGCTTAAAAGACGAGAACTTTTCGTTCACCAGCCGTCTTCCGGATTCGCCCATGGAACGGGCATTCTCCGGCTCCAATAATAACGATGTGATGTGTTCAGCCATTTGCTGATCGTCTCCCGGTGGAACCAGGTAACCAGTTTCACCATGAACGATTGCTTCCCTCGCGCCGCCGACATCTGTAGCAACCACCGGCCGGCCAGCAGCCATGTACTCGAGAATCGCATTAGAGAAACCTTCAGACCGCGAGCTAAGCACACAAACTTCTGAAATCGATAACACAGCACCAACGTTCTGGCACCTGCCGGTAAAGAAGGTCCGATCCGCGATGCCCAGGCTTCGCGCCAACTCCTGCGTCATCTCTTTTAATTCACCTTCACCGGCGATTATGAACGCCGCGTCAGGAACCTTCTCGTGTACTCGCTGCGCAGCTCGCAAAAATGTCGGATGGTCCTTCAAACAAATGGGCTCGGGATGCCGCACGTGCGCTCGCATGTTTGCCATTATCGTTACGAAGCGCGCTTCGGGCAGGTTAAGACTCGCCAGAATCTCTTTTCTTTCTGCTTGAGCAGCCTGTACTCGTGCAGGGTCAAGTCCGTTGTAGATTGTGCGTACTTTCTGCGCCGGCACGCCTTCTTTTATCAGTTGCTGTCGCACCTCTTCGCAGTTGGCAACGATTGCGTGAGCAGCTCGATAGGCGCCACGTTCGACAAGTCGTTGATTTGCCGGACGAACCGCGGACTCGCGACGCGAAGCGATGCGTACGGGAACACGCGCCAGGGCCGCTCCCGCCATGCCGAAAATATTGGTGTAAAAGTCGTGTGTATGGACCACGTCAATCTCGTGTTTTTTCAAATACTGCGCAAAGCGCCGGACCTGACGAGCGGCATGAAGATCGTAAAAGCTATTCAGTCGAAACTCGGGAATCTCGGTGAGACCGAGTTTGTTGATATCTTCGAGCAGCACTCCGTCGCGCTCCAGCGTTGCGACGAAGACGTTACAGCGCCCGCTTTCCAACAGCAGACGCGTTAGCTGAACTGCCTGTCTTTCGGATCCACCCTGGTGGAAACTGCCGATTAGTTGTAGTGCGTTATATCTCAAGCTTCTCGTTTAGCTAATTCCGGCGTCACTGCATCGCGCCAACCAACCGGATGAATGACTGACGGCTGTTTTTTAATAGTTACCTGGTCAACCTTACCCAGGCCCCAATCACC
>JBKPJS010000714.1:0-13297 GCA_046730815.1 Acidobacteriota bacterium | reverse complement strand
CCAGCTTCTGGATGAGCCGGACGAGTTTCAGAGGTATCGCCACGATAACCGCCGCGCAGCGTCAATACCCAGGGATTGCTCTGATCTCCGGCAAGAACAGTATCGCTGAATCCCAACAACAAGTGGCGCGCGCCCGTGTTGTTTCTTCTCGAGGGCAAATCAGTCGCGTTTGATAGTGGCAGAAACTCTCGCACATTGCCGTTTGTGTAGCTCACTGACTGATTGAGACTGTGGCGACCGAGTTGTTCGTCAAACTTCAGAAACCCGCGTGTATCGAAGATCAGAGCGGGATTGTCAAACTGGTTTTCAAAGTTCCGGGCTACCTGTGGCGTTCCGGGAGGAAAGATGAAATTCAGGCGACGGTTTTCTCTGATTCGCTCACCTGAGCCAAAGAAGAACACCTTGTCCTTAACGATTGGACCACCGAGCGCGAGACTGTAGTCCCAGCGTTGTAGAAAAGGCGCTTCGTCCTGATTAGGATCAAGCGAATTTGAGGAATCGAACACGTTGTTGCGGAAGAATATTGAAGCGAGTCCATGATATTCATTGCCGCCGCTTTTTGTGATCACGTTGACGATCGCGCCTGAAGCCTGTCCAAACTCGGCGCGGAAACCTGCTGTCAGCACTTGAAACTCCGCAATCGTCTCCTGATTGAACTGCGAGGCAGCGCCACCACTAACTGTGTCTTTATTTGGGTGGCCGTCGATAAGAAAATTATTGTTGCCGGAACGCTCTCCTAAAACTGGTGTTGAATTGTCGCTGCCGACGTTGGCCTGCCGGTTAATCACCACACCCGGCACAAGCTGCATCAAGTCGAGATAGTTGCGACCGTTGGTTGGCATCTCTCTAATCTGCTGTGGCGTGATCGTGGCCCCAGTCGACGCGGTGGTGGGGTTCAGCAATTGCGCATACTCGACAACATCGACCTGCTCCTGAACCGCGCCCACTTCCAGTGGAATATCGAGTGTCAAAGTTCTATTTACTGTGAGCTCGATGTTGTCGAAAGTTCGCGTGGCGAATCCACTGTGAGAAATGGTCAATGTGTAGTTTCCCGGCGTTAGCGCGGTGACTCTGTAGAAGCCGTTAGCATCGCTCGTGGCAGTACGTTCGATACCGAGGGAGGGTGACTTCACGACAACCTGAGCACCAGCGACAACACTGCCCTGCGCATCCTTGATCGTGCCTTCGATTGTCGAGATGGTCGTCTGGGCCAACACGGACAAGGGAAATAGAAGCAACAGAGAAAGAACGCGTACATATTTTCCAGCATTCGTCCGATAACTACTGCCAGTAATTAGACCTATTCCCTTCATGATTCCGCCTCCTTAGGAGAGAGTTGTTGGAACCCGGCTCTGCATGGATGCAATCTGTCCTGCAATTGAATTGTCGGTTTGTTGGACGAGCAACGGCTGATCAGAACTCTAGCTCCGAACCTGATGATCAGCGTAGCGCTATATAACATCGAGCGTTGCATCATGTCAATTCTTCTACAACATCTGTTGCACAAAGCAGATTCTGCATGCTATCTTTTCGCGCGCTATGCAGGGTTCCTCCGGAATTTTCGATCGCCAAACAGAGACACAAACGCCGCCCATTAAACTCGATGGCGTGGAGATCCGTCTGGTTCGTCTGCCGTTGATCGAACCCTTCGAAACCAGCTTCGGGAAAATCGATTCCCGCCTAATCTTTTTGTTGTGCCTCAAAGCAGACGGTCTGAAAGGCTGGGGCGAGGTGGTCGCGTCAGAAGAGCCGCGCTACAGCTACGAAACTGTTCGCACTGCGTTTCACGTTATTCGCGAATTTTTTGGACCAGCATTGTTGACTGAGCCAATCAGTGACCTTAACGATCTCGCCAAACGCTTAGCGCCGTTTCGTGGACATAATATGGCCAAGGCCGGCCTCGAATTGGCGTTCATGGACTTGCTGGCCCAGACGAAGCAACAATCGCTTTCGGCGTTGATTGGCGGTGAACAAAAGCGCGTTGCAGTAGGCGTGAGTCTTGGGATCCAACCGACTGTGGCCAAGCTACTGGAACGCGTTGATCGATACCTCAATCTCGGGTACCAGCGAATTAAATTGAAGATTAAACCGGGTTGGGATCTCGACGTTGTGGCTCAAGTGCGACGGGCTCATCCGGATATCCTGCTGTCAGTGGACGCCAATTCAGCATACACTCTCGACGATCAGGATCACTTAAAGATGCTCGATGATTTCAATCTCTTAATGATTGAGCAGCCGCTGCAAAACGACGATCTGGTGGACCATGCCAAATTACAGAAGCTCTTGAACACTGCCATCTGTCTCGACGAGAGTATCGTCAGCCGGCGACACGCAAGGGTGGCCCTCGAGTTGCAGAGTTGTAGAATAGTAAACATCAAGGTGGGCCGAGTGGGCGGCTATTCAGAGGCGCTCGGAATACACGACTTGTGTCGCTCACAAAGCATTCCTGTCTGGTGCGGAGGCATGCTCGAGTCAGGCATAGGTCGCGCGCATAACATCGCGCTTGCCAGCCTGGATGGGTTTACGTTGCCGGGTGATATTTCCGCCAGTTCGCGCTATTTTGAGCGCGATATTATTTCGCCGGGTGTTGTTGTGGCCGCTGATGGCACGGTCGCTGTTCCCGATGGTCCGGGGTTGGGTTTCGAAGTTGATATGAGTTTTATTGAAAGTCGGACTGAAACTCGGGTGTACCTCATTCTATGAATCTGAGCTCGGTTCCCACACGAAGGAGCAAATTATGGCAGCGGGAAATTCGCTCAACCATCGCGACGGTAATGGCTCCGAGTCTTCCCTGACGTCGCTTGAAGTCCGCTTTGCTAAATCACCGTTGAGTGGTTCTCGACGTCGCTTAATCAGAGAGATCCTGGACAATCACGAACAGACCTTCTTCCTCTCGTCGCGCGAAATGGCGAAACGTTACAAGGTCGACGCGGCTACCATCGTCCGTTCGGTCCAGGCCCTGGGCTATGAACGCTTTGCAGATTTTGCCGCCGACCTGCGCCGGCACTTCGTCAAACACATCACCCCTTACACAGTACTGAAAGCGGCAACTCAGGAGAAACGCAGTGTCACCGATCAAGTGCAGCATTGCCTGGAAAGAGACGTTGAGAGTCTTAGTGTTCTTCGTTCGAGCTTAGAGGCGAATCGTGTTGTGGGACTTGCCAAGCGAATTCATGGAGCGCGCCACATTCTGGTAGTCGGTGTCGATCTGGCAGCATCCCTCGCGTGGTTTCTGGCCTATGGTCTAACACCACTCGGTTTTGACGCTGAGGCGCCGGTAGGAAGCACAGGTAATCTGCAACACAAGATTGATCTCTTGACAGAAAAGGATCTGTTGGTGGCGATTAGTTTCGGCAGATGTCTTAGAGAAACCGTCGAAGCTGTTCAGCGAGCTCACGCGCGAGGTGTTCCAACTTTTGGGATTACGGACAGCAGCACCACTCCAATCGCTTTACATTGTGATGACTATCTGGTTGCTTCCACGAGCAGTCCTTCTTTCACCGGCTCCTATGTAGCGCCTATGGCTCTGTTAAATACCATCATCGTCGCGTGTGCTCACCTGCGTCCTAAACGAGCGCTGGCGATGTTAAGCCGTACGGAACAGGAGTATCGCACCGGCACGCGCTGGTATCAGGATCCGTTGCGACGGAAAGGCACTAATAACGGCAAGAAGAAACGATAGTCGTTAACTCATAGTCCAGGTAATTGGCTTGTAATCTCGCCGTTAACCTCCATGCTTAAAAAACTGCACAGCACGCTCATGCTTTTCAGCGGCCGCGCGGGTATCGAATGTCCCAAGGTTTTTTCGCTTGCCGGTTTTAGGGTCCTTCTTGCGAGAGTACAGCCGGTATTTGCCCGACTTTAATTTCCTTATCATGTAATTACTCCTCTGGCGATCGTGCCATAACTTCCAGACTCCAGAAGAAAGAGTGCAGGACTTGCACCGCAACTCATTAATTCGCGCAAGCAACCTTATTGATTCGCCAGCCAGAAGCTGTTTTGATCAGCGTCACATTGATCTTGATCTGATCCGTCTCACCAGAAGGTAGAGTCACGGTTGCGGTTGTGGTGCTGTTTTTAATCTGCGGTGTACTTACGCTGAAGTTCTTCTCCCAACCCTTGTCCCAATCCTGCGCACAGATGAAGATGTCCGCGTCCATGCGGCGGGTCAGCCTCGGCGCGTTTGCATAAAGCTGCGGCGTCAGGTACTTCAACGCAGTCGTCTTCAGTTTAAGTGGTTCCTCGTTTTCTCGGGTCAACTGATGTAGATACCATGAATAAAATCCTCGCACGATATCCTGGGGTGCATCGGCCTGCTGCGCGCACGTCAACGTTGACAGTAACGCCATAAGGGCCATCAGTACAAACGAGCCCGCGATCGCTCGTCGAAATGATCTAAGCAATTGTTCGCCTCCTTTACTGGTCTAGTGTCTCTCAATGTTCTTTACACAGCCTCTTCGCAAACGACTTATTCGTAACGCAACGCGACGAGTGGATCGACTTTCGCTGCACGACGCGCTGGTATCCAACACGCTATCAGCGCGACTAACGTCAACAATAGAAGAATCACCATCCATGTCAGTGGATCTGTCGCATTCACGCCGTAAAGCAAGTCAGCCATCGGACGCTGCCAATTGTCGAATCCAAAATTTCCACTCGCGGCCAGTCGTTTTAGTGCATAGCCGCATGCTGCTCCGACTGCCAGGCCCAACAAAACCAACTTCATCCCTTGCCAGATCACCAGTCTCAGAATGTTGGACATTTGGGCGCCGAATGCCATCCTAACGCCGATCTCGTTTGTGCGTTGGCTGACGGAATGAGCCAACACGCCGAAGAGTCCGATGGCTGCAAGAAGGAGCGCCAGTATGCCAAAGAAGCCCAACAACCGTGCATACAGTCGTTCCTTTCCCAGGGTCGCCTGCGCGCGCGCAGTTTGTGTGCTGACTGCCGTGACCGGCAAATTGCTATCCAACTCGCGCACGGCCTGACGCACAGCCGTCACCAACTCAGTTGGCTTGCCGGTAGTACGTAACGCAAAAGACATCGTGCCGATTGTTTCGCCCTCCTGTTGCCACGGTGTGTAGAACAGCGGCTTGATATCTTCACGTTGGCTCCGGTATTTCGTGTCGGCTACCACCCCCACAATCTGGACTTCCTCTGTGTCATCGGTAAATCGAATCCGCGTGCCGAGGACCTCCGCACGAGGAAAGAAGTTGCGAACAAAAGCTTCATTTACGATAGCAACTCTGGGCGCGTGCTGATCGTCCTGAGCTGTGAATTCTCGTCCACGCAGAAACGGAATCTCCATCGTCGCAAAATAGTTCTCGCGCACCATTTGTCGCATGGTTTCGTGTTCCGGCGCGGTTTCTTTTTGCTCACCCGGCAGCAGGAAATCAGTAAACCAATTGTCGTCGGCGATTAGTTCGACGCGAGCGAAGGTTGCGGATTGCACCCCTGGCAGGTGATCGAACTTTTCAAATAGCTGTTGATAAAACTTCACCAGCCGTTCGTCTTTGTAGCCTCCCTGCTGCGGCTGTAACTTGAAGACGAGCAGATTGTTTTGGTTGAAACCAAGGTTAACGTGGTCCAGGTTGTAAAGCGTGCGGAGAAACAATCCGGCCCCCGCCAGAAACAACGCGGAGAGAGCGACCTGTACTACTAACAGACCTTTGCTCAAACGCGAAGCGCCACTTGTCATCCGGCGGCTATGCTTGAGTGCCGTCGTCAAATCCAAACTGGTCGCTCTCCAGGCGGGTAACAATCCAAACACCAGTGCAGTCAGTAACGAGAGCAACAAAGTAAACACCAGAACGCGCCAATTGAGATTGAGGTCGACACCACTTGGTAAGAGTCCGGTGTCTTTATTCGTCAACTCCACCAACGCACCTTTGGCCCAGAATGCGAAGAGCACACCGACCGCCCCTCCGAGGACTGCGAGCAACAGACTCTCAGTCAGTAATTGCCGCACCAGACGCCAGCGGCCCGCTCCCACAGCAAGCCGCACGCTGATCTCCGGGCGGCGCAACGTAGCGCGCGCGAGCAACAGGTTGGCGAGGTTAGCGCACGCAATCAACAGCACCAGGGCCACCACGATAAACAATCCGTAAATAGTCGGCGCATACGACTTTCGTCTGTCCTGCATCCCGCGACTGCCGGGTTCGGTAAGTAGACGCGGGTAATCTTTCGGATCGAGTTGTGCTGGTTCGCCGGCTTTTCTCGGCGCAGGCATGGCTTCCAACGCAGCCGATTGAAACGCGGAGTTCAAACTTTGCTGCGCCTGCTCGGCAGTGGCGCCCGGCTTGAGACGGCCCATCAAATTCAACCACCACACCCCAGGCCTCTTTAGTGTGCCCAGTCTGCTGTTCTCACCTCTCAGTAGTGGCTCGAGAGCCAGGGGAATCGTTACCGCAGGCTGATAGTCCACCTGCAACGCGCCAGTAAATGCGGGTGGCGTGACGCCAATGATCGTAAAAGCCTGCTTGTTAAGGATAAGCTGCTGACCGATGGCGGAAGGATTAGCGCCGAAGCGCTCTCGCCAGTATTGATCACTAAGTACTACTACCGGCGTCGCGCCTAATTGGTTATCGTCTTCCGTAATCGCTCGTCCCAGGCTTGGTTGTAGTTTCAATCCAGAGTAATAGGCACCCGACACACCCTGGCCATTGATGATTTCCGCATCTTCTCCAACTCTTGCATTCATTTCTCCAATTGGGCCAAACGCAAAGAGGTCGCTGAGCGGACCATCTGCGGTGCGCGCTTGTTGCATCTTTTCAAACACGTCATAGCGGAAGAGCGAAAGCCCTCTCATACCAGCCGGCGCGTCCACATTCGACGTCCCGCTCATGCCGCTCGTTCGAAAAGGGCGGCCGGCTTGCCACTCAAAGATAATCAACTCTTCCGGCGCTTCAACAGGCAAGGTTTTTAAAAGTACAGCGTCTACTACACTGAATAAGGCAGTGTTCGCGCCGATGCCGAGTCCCAATGAGACGATCGCAACCGCTGTGATCCCAGGACTACGACGCAACATGCGGAAGCCATACCTTAAGTCACGGAGTAAGGTTTCGACGCCCGGAAGACTGCGCCCTTCGCGGTAAACCTCTTTCACCTGGTCCACACCGCCGAATTTTCTTAGTGCTGCATAATGAGCTTCTTCGGCGCTCATTCCCTGACGCAGATTCTCCTCAATTTGCATCTCGAGATGCGACCTGATCTCGTCGTCGAGTTCCTGCTCCAGGCGTTGCTTCAGAAACAAACTTCGGATTCTGGTGAGAAACATTCGTATCATGGCTTACTCTCCGCCGGATTGAGGAAACGATTCACGATAAGTGACGTCCTGCGCCATTCTGCTTCCTCCTCGACGAGCTGTTTTCGTCCGGCTGGGGTAAGAGAATAATACTTGGCGCGACGGTTGTTTTCCGACATGCTCCATTTAGCGCGAATCCAACCCAGTTGTTCGAGTTTCAGCAAAGCCGGATAGATCGTGCCCTGGTTGAGTTCGAGGAGGTCACCACTGACCTGCTCGATGCGCCGGGCAATGCCATAACCATGCAATGGTCCCAGCGAAGCGAGTGTTTTGAGAACCAATAAGTTGAGAGTACCAGGCAGTACTTCGTGCTTATTCTCGCCCATTAAGAACTCTCTCCTGTTGCTAATCAACAGGAGCATAGACCTGGTTCATGTTGGCTGTCAACAGAAGTCGTGAACTGTCCACTTAGGAACGCCGGGCCTCGGAAAAGAAAATACTTCTCGCGCAAAGGCGCAAAGAAAACCCTTTTGAAACGCGCCAGCGCTTGGCGCCTTTGCGCCTTTGCGCGAGAGATCTTCTTGCATAGAGGTACTTTCGTGCAAAGCCGGCTGAAAGTTTGAGCGATTTAATTTGACTCACGCGCACCTAGTCGATTTACACTCCCGTTGTTTTTCAGTCAGATAGCGGCTCAGCTATGACGCACTCCAGGATATCCACAGGCGTTTGTGCGCTCGGACTTATGGCCAAGGCGCCCCTTGCGGGCGAGGTGAAAACACGGCTGGTGCCGCCCTTGACACCGCCCGAAGCCGCGGCACTCAATATGTGTTTTCTCCGCGATATGGCCGCGAACATCATGAGCGTGAGTGAGACAGAAGCCGCCTCCGGCCTGGTAGTCTATACGCCCGCAGGTTCGGAGTCCGCGTTTGATGGTGTCTTACCTGAAGGATTCAAGGTGCTGGTCCAACGCGGTACATCTCTGGGCGAGCGTCTCTGCAATGCTACTGACGATCTTTTAAGACAGGGTTACGGGGCCGTCTGTCTCATCAATTCAGACAGTCCAACGCTACCGCAATCGATCCTGATTCGCGCCATTGAGTCGCTTGCGACCGGCGGCGATCGGGTCGTGCTTGGAGCCGCGGAAGATGGTGGCTACTATCTGATTGGCTTGAAGCGCGCGCACAGAAATCTTTTTAATGGAATTGCCTGGAGCACCTCGGGCGTGCTCGCTTGTACAAAACAACGCGCGGCAGAAATCGATCTCCCGGTTGAATTGCTTCCGCCCTGGTACGACGTTGACGATGCAGAAACACTCCATCGATTGTGCGAAGAACTGTTCTTCATGCCTTCTTTAGAGTCGGCGTATCCGGCGCCTCACACCCGCGCCTTCCTCGATTCGATAATTAAAGCGGAAGGACTCCAACGTATCTGCCCCAAACTTTCCGACCGAATGCTGATATGAGCGAAAAATCGCGCGCGGCATTCAGGACTGTGACATTGAGCCTGCTTGGTGCCGCAATGCTGGTTTTGTATCGCATTGCCGTTCACTCCAAAGGCGTGGCAGATATCGCCTGGTTTCTCAAACTCGTGGTCCTTCAGATAGTCATCTATCTTGCCGCCGCCTTGCTTAGCCTACGGACCAGAGACTCGCGTCCACTGTTAGTCCTGGGATTAATCTTCGCCGCGCTTTTCCGCTTGAGCATAATTTTCTCCCCGCCTTATTTGTCGGACGACATCTATCGTTACATTTGGGACGGCCGAGTGCAGGCAGCGGGGATAAATCCTTATCGATATATGCCGGCCGACAAATCACTCGCTGATCTTCGTGACGAGAAGATTTACCCAAACATCAACAGGCGCGATTCTGCGCACACGATATATCCGCCTGTCGCGGAAGTTGCCTTTCTTTTGATAACTCGCTTTAGCGAATCAGTGACGTGGATGAAAGCTGTGATGGTCGGGTTTGAAGCTATCGCAGTTTGGGCACTCGTTCAGTTGCTTATTTCCTTTGGATTCGCAAGGCAACGAGTTTTGATCTACGCCTGGCATCCTCTGGCGATTTGGGAGTTTGCCGGCAGCGGGCACGTAGATGCGCTGGCGATTGCGTTTATTGCTCTCGCCCTGCTGGCCCACCGTAAGCATCGCGAGACGTTGACCGGGGTTTTGCTCGCCTGCGCGACGTGTGTGAAGCTTTTTCCGGCCGTGTTGTTTCCGGCAGTTTATATGCGGAAGAGCTGGAAGATGCCACTCGCATTTGCGGCGACGATACTTGTCACGTATTTACCGTACCTCAAGGTTGGTCCAGTGGCCACGCTCGGGTCTTTACCGGGTTATGCGAGTGAAAGAGGCATGATCAGCGGCGAGCAGTTTTTTCTTCTCACCGTTGCGCGAAAACTGTTGAGCGCACATGTACCAACCTCAGCTTATCTGATCTTTGTGGTTGTCGTGCTCGGCATGCTGTCTGGCTGGCTGATGCGAGATCAACGAAGCGATGATATTCGCTATTTGCGAAATGGTTTGATCATCGCTTCAGTGTTCATGGTTCTGCTTGCTCCACATTTTTCGTGGTATTTCACGTGGCTGATACTTTTCCTATGCTTCATTCCATCCATTCCGGTTTTTTATTTAAGCCTCGCGAGTTTCGTGCTCTACCTGACCTGGCTTAATGACACTCCCGATCGCGTCCTAATTTTGAAGACTTTTATGTTTGCGCCCTTTTTGATTCTCGGCCTGATAACGATCAGCCACAAAAAAGCACAAAATGGGTAATCAAAAGGCTTTTATCTCGGTGATCATCGCCGCCCTGAACGAGGAAGCAGCGATCGCGAACGTCATCAACTCCGTCCCTAAAAATCTGGCAGATGAAATTGTCGTGGTCGACAACGGCAGCAAGGATCGAACGGCTGAGATTGCAGCCGCAGCAGGTGCTCGGGTTGTGAAGGAGTCCGTTCCCGGATATGGACGCGCGTTCAGTGCGGGACTGCGCTCAGTCTCGCCCAAATGTGAAATCGTAGTATTTCTGGATGGCGACGGTAGCGATTGTCCCGAAATGATGGATCGACTCGTCACACCGATCATGGAAGGAAAAAGCGATTTCGTAATTGGGTCGCGCACCCGCGGCAATCGCGAAACCGGCAGCATGAACTTTCACCAGGTTCTTGCCGGATACATGATCGGTCTTATTCTCCGGATTCTATACGGCGTTCGCTCCACCGACATGGGACCTTTTCGTGCGATTCGTCGCGACACATTAGACCGGCTCGGACTGCGCGAACAAACTTACGGATGGCCATTGGAGATGCAGATGCGTGCGGCTCAGGCGCGTGTGCGGACAATGGAAGTGCCGGTGGACTATCGACGACGGGCGGGAGGTCATTCAAAAATCGCCGGCACCGTGCGCGGCTCGGTGTTGGCGGCGACTCGCATTCTCGTAACACTCGCGCGGCTTGCGATACGAAGACATTGAGGGCCACAAAAAGGCACAAAAATCACAAACGCTTTTCTGAGTACTCTTTTGCTTTTGTGCTCTACCAAAACGGGGAGCGAGGGTAACGATTCGCAAGTGCTGCGTCGATTCCCCATTTGCGCCCGGCCGCTCCAATCACCAGTACTAACGCGACGATCATGGGCATTAACAGTTCCCAAATCCAGGCGGTCCCCCATTCAGCGATCCAGAGCGTGCTCAGAAACAAAAACGCACCGAGTGCTACCGGCCGGGTCAGGAGTCCAATCAACAAAAGTACTCCGAACGTGATTTCAGTCAGGCCCTGCATTGGACCAGCAACGTTAGCGTGACTAGCCATCAAAGCCATAACGCTTTTCAGCAGTTGTGGTCCGTGGCCCTTTTCGATGTAGTAATTAATCAACCCGGAATAACCGGATGGACTATAAAGACCCTTTCCAAGATTCTCAAAGAACACCCAAACAAAAAGACTTCCCAATGCAATGCGCAGAATTGCGAGAGCAGCTTGAGCACGCTCATTCGGCAATTCAATCGAATCCTGGTTGTTTAGTGAACTACTCATTCGTCCTCCTGTTCGGGTTATGCGCTCTGGTTGCTCGGCGGCGCAGCAACTGTTTTAGTAAGACGAAGGAATGCTTCTTCCAGACTTTCCTGAGCCGGGCTTAACTCATACACCTTAATGCCATGAGCGACTAATAGGGCGTTCACGGCAGAGATCCTTTCCGCGTCCGCATCAATGCGTAAAACCGAAGCACCATTCCGGCTAACTGTAAACCCGGGTTCTTTGGTCAGTAACTCAAACGCGCCCGACAAGTCGTCGACTCGAACTGTGTATAGACTGGTTGGTGCTATCAGTGCCTCCGGCCCACCTTCATAAAGCAAACGTCCTTCGTGAATGATTCCAACGCGATTGCAAAGTTGCTCAATCTCTGTGAGTAGATGACTCGAGAGCAATACAGTCAACCTGAATTCATCTCGAAGACGTCGAATCAACTTTCGGGTCTCGTGTATCCCCTGGGGATCGAGCCCATTGGTAGGTTCGTCTAGAATAATAATCTCCGGGGTTGGTAGAAGCGCCTGGGCAATTCCGAGACGCTGTCGCATGCCGTATGAATAAACCTTCACTGGATCCTGCGCGCGGTTGCGGAGGTCTACAATTTCGAGCACCTCTTCCACGCGCTTCTTCAGGACGCCCCCGGATAAGGAAGCAAGCAGTTGCAGATTCCTGCGCGCAGAAAAATTTTCGTAGAACGCTGGTGTCTCGATAATTGCTCCTACGCGCGATCGTGCCCGCAAGTACTCCCAAGTCGAAGCGCGTACCGGAAATTTGATCACGCCGGACGTAGGTCTTACCAGACCCAACAACATCCTCAGCGTGGTTGATTTCCCCGCCCCGTTTGGACCGAGAAAACCGTAGATGTCACCTCGCTCGACACGTATCGTCAGGCGATCGACTGCCGTGCGGCCGCCAAAACGTTTCGTCAAGTGTTCGGTCTGTAGAGCTACATCTGACATCGATATTGCTTGGCCTCAAAGTACATTAAGTACCTGCCAAAGAAGCACCAAAATGATTTCTGCTGGTTTTTGTGCTTCTTTGTGCTTCTTTGTGGCATAAACGCTTTTGCGGCAAATCAAAGGCCTACCTCCACTAACAACGGCCAATGGTCCATGCGGCCAACCGCGGCATTACGCAAAACTTCGACTCGCCCTATTTGTTCGAGTTTAGGTGGACCAAAAATGTAATCGATCCGGCGATCGTTGATTGCTGTATCGCCGGCTGCGCGTCCCAGATCGCGAAAGTGGCGCAGGATGTGGCTGTATGATTCGCTATCGTGTTTCAAGTTGTCCGTATAAAGATTAGTTTCATTGCCGGCTTTGAGCTCGAAGTTGAAATCACCGGCGATGAAAACCTCAGACGATTGCGCTCGAGCCTGGGCCCAATCGATCAATGCTTCGGTGTAGGTCCTCCGGCGAGCAGCGTTGAAAGCATCAGCGTGGGCGCTCAACACTACCACTTCCTGCGTGGCCTCTCGCGGCTGGAACGAAGCGCCAAGCGCATAACGAGCACCAACCGCCACGGGAATAAATGTCGCACCGGCATCTTTAACCAGTACAGCCTCGAACCGATCTCCCTTTCCTTGCTGCGCAACTGCACCACGATATCTCCCATGTAACAGATCGAGCAAAGTTTTTAATTGCGCGTTGCCCGTCAATTCCTGGAGCGCAACTGCATCAGGATCCTGACGCAAGATTACCTCGGCAACCGCCGGCAAATCTTTGTCATGCGCGCGCGTGTCATCTTCAAGTTCGGCATAACCGATGTTCCAGGTGAGCAGTCGAAGCAAATGAACCACCTTGCGCGATGAGCTTGGTTCCTCCGATTCATGCGGTTGGGCGAAGTGAACGGCGCCCAGAATCATCAGGCAAAACAGAAGCAGCAGCACGAGTTTCACCCACATGTCAGCTAACAATATCCTTCCGCTCGAATATAACTACGGTCGCCAGTAATAAGCCGGTGGTGTACGCGCCGCAGATACATGCGTAGTGCCATAGACTCTGCCACGGAATATCCGGCTTGAACACGTCGCGCC
>JBKPJS010000713.1:0-3105 GCA_046730815.1 Acidobacteriota bacterium | reverse complement strand
CGGCAGCCCGGTGCCAAATCTGGCTGGCCCTAATGGTGCGGAAGATCCGGAAGACTCAGCGCAGAAAGCGATCAACTATCGCACTGAGCCACTCTGGAAACGCATGAACTACGCTCCAGAAACCCCATTCGAGAAGACTCGTGATTTCGACTTCACGAACGTGCTGACCAACGCCATAGTCGGTGGCGATCCGCAGACGCCCATATTCACCGCTCAGGCTGGTCAGACAGTGAGGTTTCGGATCTTGAATGCCAACGGGCACATGCGCAATAACGTGTTCAACCTGCATGGACATTTCTGGCAGGATGAACCTTTCACCAACAACTCAAAGGCAATTGGAAACAACCCGCTATCAGAGTTCAAGGGAACTGTGTACGGGATTGGGCCCTCTTCGCACTACGAAGTGATTCCGGTGAATGGCGCCGGCGGCGCACGCCGTGTTACAGGCGACTATCTCTACCGGACTCAGGAGTCTTTTATGTTTGACGGAGGACTCTGGGGCATCTTCCGAGTCAGACCATGATTTGGTCCAACCGGATTAAGTGCAGCCCGCCGTTTAGGTGGGCTGCACTTTTTTTGACAGGATTACATGATTTTTAGGATTTACATGTTCATCCTGAAAACCCTGTAGTCCTGTTAAAGGCTTTTTCCGCAGCCCGCGTAAATTTCCCCAATTTTTTGAGAGCTAAGGTTACAGAAGCTCCAAATAATCTGTAGGCACAAAGCTTGCACTAGCGAGATCAATTACTCGAGAGGAGTGCAAAATGTCACCAGCCACCCACCGAACAATTCAAAGCTTAATCATTCTAATTACGGCTTTAATTTCTCTTGCCACCATAGTCTCTGGACAAGAGCCATCTAAAAAGACAACTCAAACACAGAAGATCGTAGAGCAGGGAATTGCGATCGAGTTCACTGCCGAGCCCCTCGTCCAGAATGTGAATTCAATCAGGGCCGCAGAAGATGTTAACGTGAGGTTCAAAGTCACAGACACCACGACCGGCACGCCCGTCAAGGGTTTAGGTCTGTCTGCATGGATTAGCTTGCGCGAGGGCAACAAGGGGGGCGAGCCTGCACAATGCCGTGAGAAGATCCAATCGTATCTGACCGGCAGCATGCGCGCTCGTCCTGACGTCGATCTCAACTCCTATTACATTCTGGCCTTAAACAAAAGTGCGGATATCTCGGTCATCGATCCGCTGTTGGGATTTGGCGGAAGCAAACTGCTCACTCTGGTGATGATGAAAAGTCCTGGTGAAGACTGGCTGTTGACTCGCGATGGAGAAAAACTCTTCGTCACTCTGCCACTAATCAATCAAGTCGCAGTAATCGATACACGCAGTTGGAAAGTGACGACATACATCGATGCGGGAACAACGCCGGCTCGCATTACCGTGCAGCCCGATCAGCAGTATGTGTGGGTCGGCAACGACAGCAACGAAAAAGAGAGCGGCGTGACAGTCATCGACACGGCGAACGTCAAGGTCGCAGCGAAGATCCCGACCGGTGCCGGACAACACGACATCGTCATCAGCAACGACAATCGCTTCGCCTTTGTATCCAATAGTGAAAGTGGAACTGTTTCCATTATAGATATCCGCAAACTGGCGAAACTCAACGACGTCAACGCTGGTCCAAAACCAGCCTCGATGGCTTTGTCCGAATTGAGCAAAGCGCTCTACGTGGCCAGCGAAACTGACGGAACCGTTACAGTGATTGGAGAACAGGATTCGCGGGTGCTCGCGCAAATGAAAACCAAACCCGGCGCGCGCTCGATCCGATTTGCTCCAGGCGGGCGGTATGGTTTCGTACTCAACACGAAAGAGAGCACCGTGAGCATCTTCGATGCGGCGTCGAATCGCATGCTTCATGAAGTGAAAGTCGGCAAGGCTCCGGATCAGATTATCTTTAGCGACACCTTCGCGTTCGTGAGGTCGCTGGACACGGAAATCGTCGCGATGCTGCGGCTTGGGACGATCGGCCAGGAAGTAGACATCACCGATTTCCCAGGCGGACAAGCAGCGCCGGGAAATGGCTCGGCTCCCGTGCGTGCTGATTCGATCATCCTGGCGCCGGAAGGAAATTCGGTAATCCTCGCAAATCCTGTTGATAAAGTTCTTTATTACTACACCGAGGGAATGGCGGCGCCGATGGGTAACTTTCAGAACTATCGACGTGAGCCGCTCGCCGTGTTGGTCGTCGATCGGAGTTTGCGAGAGACCAAACCCGGCATTTACTCCACGACGATCAAGTTGCCGGCCAGTGGACGTTACGACGTAGCCTTCGTGAATGATTCCCCACGCGTGGCCCATTGCTTTGAGATCTTCGCCGGCGCGAACCCTGCGCTTAAGGAGGAGAAGCCCGTAGCACTTCGCCTCGAACATCAACTGAAAGACATGACGCTGCCGGTTGGCAAAGACTTCACTTTCCGTTTCAAGGTCACCGAAACCGCAACCGGCAATCCGAAAGCGGACTTGAAAGACGTTCGTGTGTTGACGTTCATGAGTGCGGGCGCGTGGCAACGCCGCGACTTCGCAACCTCGGTCGGAAACGGAATATACGAAATCAAGCTCAACCTACCTGAATCAGGCGTCTACATGGTGTTCTTTGAATCCGCCTCGATGGGCGTGCGCTACAAAGATCTTCCCTACCTGATGCTGCGCGCGGTCGACTCTAAAGACGCGGGAGGTAAATAAGATGAACATACGAACATCTTCATCTCGAATTCTTCTCGTTGCCCTAATCACATTCTCAGCAGTCGCGGCGGCACCACAATCACGACCAGTCGCAGCACAGTTCTCAGCAGTCGCAGCGGCAGCACAGTCACGGCCAAGCGCAGCACAGTCAGTACCGAGCGCGGTAGCGCCGGGTCAGTTTTTAAAGTCACACGCGCACCCAGAACCAAAGGTGGCCGTGAAATCCTACGTCTGCCCGATGCATCCCGACGTGAAGTCGAGCAAACCCGGCAAGTGTCCAAAATGCAAAATGGACCTGCGATTAACCAAAGCTGAGACAGCCGCACCAGTCGCAAAGCCAACAGAGTCGGCGCCGAGTGATTCCAGTCGGAAAATGTCCATCCCTGACGTCGAAGTTTTAGACCAGGAC
>JBKPJS010000712.1:0-2339 GCA_046730815.1 Acidobacteriota bacterium | reverse complement strand
GCAGCACGAGAAAGCGATCGGAGATTTCAAACGTGAGTCGCTGCTGCTGACCTCTCTCGAACACCCATCAATCCCGACCATCTACGACTACTTTTACGACGAGACGCTCGGTCGCTTCTACCTCGTAATGAAATATATTTCGGGTGGCGACCTCGCCTCGAGAATGCGTGCGGCAGTTGGCGGCAGACTCGACGAAAAGACAGTCACTGATTGGGGCATGCAGGTAGCCGACGTGCTTGACTATCTCCATTCACGACCGAAGCCGATCATCTACCGCGATCTCAAACCAGCGAATTTGATGATCGACGGCAACACGGGTCGAGTGATGCTGATCGACTTCGGCATTGCGCGTTGGGTATCGCAGCAAGAGAAGGGTGTGACGGCGGTTGGCACGATGGGCTATGCGCCACCTGAGCTTTTTAGCGGGCGAGTGCAACCTGCCTCCGATGTGTACAGTCTCGGCGCTACGATGTTTCACCTGTTGACCGGAGCAGATCCGCAGGACAATCCACTCCTGATTTTTGATTTCGCAAAGAACCCGAGGCCACGCCAGATCGCGCCGTCTATCTCGAGCGAGATGGAGCATATCCTCATGAGGGCGGTCGAATACAGGCCCGACGATCGTTACCGAACTGCCGGCGAGTTGAGAAACGAGCTCGCGATTCATTTGGAAAAATTAATGTCAGGGCGGGTCAGCTATGGAATGCCTGCGCCCGTGTTGGGCAGTGAAACCGTCCAGGTACAAACAGTCTATTGCGGTTTTTGTGGTGGACGTATCGCGGCCGACGATGTGTTTTGCGCACACTGCGGAGCGCGGCAGCCACTCGGCGTGGGCTCGAGTGCGTTGCTGCACACCGTGAGGCCGACCGCGAAGCTCGTTGTGACCGGAACCACCGAGCTGGACGCGTCGTTCATCTTGCAGAAGGACAGCAATCTTCTCGGGCGCACAGATCCGCATTCAAATATTTTTCCCGAGATCGATCTTTCACGATTCGATCCGGAAACAAAAGTTTCCCGGCGGCACGCGCGCATCTGGCTTGAAGGAGAAACATTTCTCGTCGAAGATCTAGGCTCCGTGAATGGTACAGTGATCAACGACTCGGTGCGTCTCGCGCCACGACAACCACGCGTGCTTGATAGTGGTGATAAGCTGCGCGTTGGCGAAACGACGTTACATTTTTTGGTTGGTTGATTCATGCCGATTTCCAATTGCCAATTGAATCGTGGACGTGACTAAACAAATTGGAAATCGGCAGTCGGCAATCGGCAACAAACCGGGTTTGCCGCGCTCCCAGGCAAGAAGCCGTACCGCCAGGCATGGCGGACAACGACTCAGAGCCCCTTTTCCTCTTCGTTGTGGCGCTCTGCTGATCGACTACATCGCACTCGTTTCTCTTGTCGTAGCGGGTACTCTGCTGTCGCGTATGCTCGGTGGTGGCGCGCGTGCGGCAGGTAGTTCCGCCGAGACTGCCGGAATCATGCTCGCTGTTGCCGTGGCGCTGATCAACCTTGGAATACTTCCCGGTCTAAGTGGTTTGACGCTCGGCAAGTGGGCAACTGGATTGCGGATTGAACGAAACGACGGTGGAGATTTGGGGATCGGCCGCGCCTTGCTGCGTCATTTCATCGGTTATCCACTTTCATTTGCTCTCCTGGGTCTTGGTTTTGTGATGGCGGCGGTGACTGTGCATGGCAGAGGTTTGCACGATATCATAGCCAGCTCAATTGTCGTTCGTGAGGGTTCGATCTAGTCTAATGCTCCGCTGCGCCGCCTAATAGTTTTCTAAAACATGACAGAGCTCATAGTTAAATACCCCGATCGCGCGCCCGACCATTTTCCACTCGGCCGGCTTCGTATCACTATCGGCCGTTCCGCCAGAAACGATCTCTGTATTCCCGATCCATTTGCCTCACGCGTGCACGCTGAAGTGCGTCGTGAAGGCGATGGTTACTTGCTCCAGGATCTCGGTTCGGCAAACGGCACGCTTTACAACGGCGCAACGGTCGATGGTCCCATTCACCTCACTGCCGGTGGTCGCATCCAGATCGGTGAAACGGAGATCATCTTTGACGATGGCACCTTCAACTCCGGTATGGGCGCCACGATGATCACCGATAACACCGGGAGCCTTCCGGAAGCGACGATCGCGCTGAAGTCCGGAGATAGGACCACGTCCGGATTGCTCGAGGCTATCGAGGGCGCGCGCACGCAACCCGAAGAGGTCGCGGCTATCACGACCGTCACGCCGAAAGCGAAGCAAGGAGACTTGCTCGCGCTGATTAGCAAGGTCGGCGTTACCCTGCTTTCTTCGGACACTCTGAATGAAACGCTCGAACAG
>JBKPJS010000711.1:0-7192 GCA_046730815.1 Acidobacteriota bacterium | reverse complement strand
CCAACCACCTTTCGTTACGCCGCGCTCTCCAATAACGCCATGCGCCCCAGATCGCAATCAACATCATTGCGACGCCACAAGCAACCATAATTTGAAACGCGATATGAACGACGGCCACGGGAGGGCGCTCGTCTGCGCGGAATTCGTTCAAACCTTTGACTGTCGCACTTGGATCGCCATATGCGAGTACGCTTAGAGCGTATGGGACTTCGATCGCATAGCGAGTAACACCCGCAGTTTCGTCAGGGATGCCGCCGATGCGAAGTGGCGCGCCTTGCTCCGTGTGAAATTGTCCCTCGAAAGCAGCAAGCTTGACAGGCTGGGTCTTTGCCACTGACTTGGCGAGGAGATCGCCACTCAATGGTTGCAGGATCGCGGTAACACCACCAACGACGAGTGCGATCGCAAGTGCGGCTTTATGAAATCGGTTGCGCGGATCGCGCAACAGCATGAAAGCGTGAATGCCGGCGACGACAAATCCCGTCGCAGCATACGCTGCAAGCGTCATGTGCAGAGTTTGCGGCAACGCAGCGCTGTTCATCATCGCGGCAATGGGATCGATGTCAACCGGTTTGTCGTCGACAAGTCGAAACCCTGCAGGTGCGTTCATCCACGCATTCGCGATGACGACAAAAATCCCGGAGAGTGCGCCGCTCACGGCAACCATAGCGCCTGCGAATAAATGAGCGCGCGGCGGCACACGCTGCCAGCCATAAAGATAGATTCCTAAGAAGATTGCTTCGGTGAAGAACGCGAAGCCTTCGAGTGAGAACGGCATCCCGATAATTGAACCGGCGTAGCCCATAAAGCCGGGCCACAATAAGCCGAGCTCAAACGAAAGCACCGTTCCGGAAACTGCGCCCACCGCGAAGAGTATCGCTGTTCCTTTGGCCCAACGCTTGGCGAGCGTGAGGTAGATCTCATCTTTAGTGCGCAGCCATTTCCACTCTGCAATTATCATCAAAAGCGGCATCGCTATTCCGATTGCCGCAAAGATGATATGAAAGGCGAGCGACATCGCCATCTGAGAGCGCGCCGCAAGAAGATCGTCCATCGGCTATATCTAGCCACAAAGCGGCACAAAAAGCACAATTGTAGGAGCGCACTCCGTGGCCGCCCTGCGCAAGAAATGCTCAACGAAGAGCAGCCACGGAGGGCCGCCCCCCACAAAAAGTCTTCGATGATAGTTTTGCTTTTGTGCTTCTTTGGTTCTTCACTCGTGTTGAATTCGCATCATGAAAACATTATTTCTTTAATTGACTTGCGAAAACCGGAGGACTAGCATGAGCGCCTCCCAATCATAAGAACCATACTCACACAACCTCGTAACTAGCCCAGACGACCCTGGGGTTCGCACTCTATCCTGTGGTTACAACTTCGATCTCGAGGGTAAAGACTATCACCAACTAATAAATCGCAGCCCGTCAACCAACACCGTCGCATTTCCATCGGCTTTTAGCTTCAGAACCGACGTGGAAGCTGTTGAAATCATTGAAAACTACTGGCAAGCGCTAACCCGCGACGTGGCTTTTCTCGATTACAACAACACGAACGCCGACCCGACAGTCAAAGCCGCGGCCAATGAATTACAAAGCTACGGTTTGCTCTATAAAGGTCCGCGAGAAGGCGGAGTGGTAACCCCGCGTGTCTACAGCCGCGGGATCCTTCCGGGCGACACGATCGGACCTTACCTTTCGCAGTTTTTCCTCCGCAACATTCCATACGGAGCGCAGACAATAGATCCGCGCATCAGGTCACCACTGCAAACTAATGCTAACAACTTCATGACCAGCTTCAGCCCCTGGCTGTCGATTCAAAACGGTTGCACGCCTTCCCTCATGACTCAGTACGATTCGATACCGCGATACATTCGCAGCGCGCGCGATATCGCGGAGTACGTGCGCAACGATGCGATCTATCAAACGTATCTTAACGCCGCGCTCATCATGATGACGCCGCAGAGCATGGGTGGACTGGAAGTGCCACTCGATCCCAACAACCCGTATCGCAGTTATTGCAAACAGGACAATTTCGTTGAGTTTGGACCGTCACAACTGCTGACGCTCTTGGGCGAAGTTTCCGTGCGAGCACATAAAGCGGTCTGGTATCAGAAGTGGCAGGTGCACCGGCGTCTTCGTCCCGAAGAATTTGGTGGTCGAGTCCATTTTTGGAAAACAAACTCAACTGCCAGGCAGCGTTACCAACTCAGCAGTCTGCTCGACTTCTCTACTGCACTCGCCAAAATCAACGCCACCTATGGCACGTATTTCCTACCGCAAGCATTTCCCGAAGGTTCACCGCTGCATCCTTCATACGGGGCTGGACATGCGACACTTGCCGGAGCTTGCGTGACTATTCTGAAAGCGTGGTTCGATGAGTCGCAGGCGTACGCAAACTTCGCTCAACCTGTGCAGCCGGCGCGCGATGGACTCTCGTTGATTCCTTACAACGAGGCTGATGTCGCGCAGATGACCATCAAGACCGAGTTGAACAAGTTGGGTTCGAATGTAGCGATCGGACGCAACCATGCTGGGGTACATTGGCGCTCGGATTACACGGAGTCTGTCTTCCTGGGTGAGCAGGTGGCAATTCAGTTGCTCCAGGATTACGGATTTACTTACAACGAAGACTTCGTCGGCTTTGGCTTAACTAACTTCAACGACGCCCAACAACTGGTTGGGCCCAAACGCACGACATGAGAATGTCCTGCTAGTAACCTTGTAGAAGGTGGCACTCCATAGGAGTGCCACGTCTATAAAAGTTAACGCGTGACCCGATTTCCACGACCTGACAGGCTGAGACCGAAATGCGTCCGGGCGCCTTCGCCACTACCCAATCCGACGTAGAGACGAAACACCACATTGTCCAGCTTGCGCGGCACTACCACGATGCCTCCGCCGAACGTCTGTCGCATCCGTCCCTCATCGAAGCGACTCCAGCTCGGGGCTACTTTACCGAAGTCATAAAACGTAATCAGATCGATCGGGCCGCGCAACTGACGCAGATATTCCGTCTGGACCAGGAAGTGATCGCTATCGCGGAAACGATAATTGCGAAATCCACGTAACGTGACGTCGCCACGAATGTTCGATCCCCCCAGCGTCTCCATCAAATAGAATGGAACTCGTTGCCCTTGACTGGTATCAGCTAAAGATAAGCGGCCGCGAAGTCGGAACTGGTTCTTATCACCGAATGGGAACTTGTGTCTTAAGTCAGCATTGAAACGACGGAAGGAGTACAAGTGATCTCCGACGTCTTGATAGAGATGATAGAGAAAAAGGTATTCAAGCCTGCGGGACTCCTCGGACTCCTGTTCACCTGCAGAGTGCAACCTTGCGAAAGCGGCAAGGTGCACGTATGGCGGCTGTGAGTTCAAACCAGGCGCAGTTGCTTCGGTGTACTTCCGTTCAACTGACGTTACGGTTGGATTGTCAATTTGAATTATTTCCGGCCAAATGCCTTCAACTGCGCCGCCAAGATCGAACCAGCGGTTAATCGGTTGTGAAATGTCTGCGCCCACCACTGCTTCACGATAGTGAAACACTACGCGATCGTCTTTACTAGTTTCTGGTCCTAACCCGAAGAAGTCGAGCCGCGGCATGTCTTTAACAAAGCCGTAGATATTTGTTTTCAGGTTTTCATCGTTCCGCGACGCCGAGGTTTTTCTTAGTCCCAGATTGGCGTCAATCTCCCAGTATTTCCTATATGAAATTCGGCTCGATGAACTGAACTCCGTCTGCCATGTTGGACCATCAGTTTTGTGCTTATATCCAACTCCGGCTGCCAAGCCACCACCCGGAGCGACACTGCCGATCACAAGACGAAAACCCTCTCTACCAGTGACTCTGTCGAAAAGGTGCTTGCCGCATTTGAAAAAGTAAGTGAGACCCTTGCTTTGACCGGGCTGCGTCTCACAATCGTTCGTCCCTGATGGTGGTAATTCTGGCGGGCGAGGAGGTGGCGTTTGAGACCACGCCACAACGCACGATAAGAAAATGATCATTACTGCCGCTGATCGACTGCCTTTTAACGCGGAGCCCCTTGATACAAGTCGCATTCTTATACTCTCCAAAACCGTACTCTTTGTTCGTGGCCATTCAGGCGTTCCTCCGTGAGTTAAGCAGCCGAGTCCTTGTGAGTGAATGCGAAAAACTCACAATTTTGTTTCTGAGGGGAATTTCTAACTACAAGTAGCTTGCACAAAGAGTACCTCGAGGAAAGAAGATGTCTCACGCAAAGGCGCAAAGCGCTACCGCGTTTCGAACGGGGTTCTTGCGCGTTTGCGCCTTCGCGCAAGAATATTTCTCTTATGCCTTCTTCCCGCTTACGAGAATCATCTGCGCCGGAAACTTCATTTGATTGTCAGGAAAAAAGGGGTTCACCGCTTGTTCGACTTCACGGGTCACTTCGGCCTGCTCGTCAGCAGCTAGTTTCGATAGTTTGCTTCTTAATGTATCCGATATTTTCGAGCGGATTGCCCAGAACTCTTGCGCTGAGATCGGCGCCGCGATGTCGAACTTGATCACACGTTCGACTACATCAACAACACCAGCCCGCGTCATCACATTTGCGAGTTTACCGGGTTCAGCAAAACGAAAAGCATTGGGCGCATCGGGATCAGCCGCGGGTGATTCGACGTGCCGGTCAAGGATGTTACTGACAAGATAACAGAATGGGTTGAGTTCACTTTTGTGCCAAACTGCGAAAGCCAGGTTTCCACCCGGTTTCGTAACGCGAAGCATCTCACGCATGGCCGCGAGTGAATCAGGAAAGAACATGACGCCAAGCCTGCTGACTATGACGTCGAAGGAGTTATCCGCAAATGGCAGAGAATCAGCGGAGCACACTCGAAAGTGAATGTTCTTGAGACCGCGCCGGTTCGCTTCGCTCCGGGCAGCTTCCACCATCTCCGGCACAGCATCGGTGCAGGTTACGGATCCGGTTGGCCCAACGACCTCCGCGATTGTCAGCGAAGGTTCACCTGCCCCACCCGCAACGTCAAGCACTGACTGGCCCTCGTTTATACCAGCCTGCTCGATCAGTGCCCGTGTCAGCGGAGTAAACATGGTGCTGATGATGGCACTGTGTTTGGTCCAGTACCGTGCGGTCTCGCGCCACTCGTTTAAGCCAGGATTGTCAGAATTTTTATTGAGCATCTTGTAAATCCTCTGAATCGTGTAACCAATGAATGGCGCCGCCAAGTAGGCCGCCAATCTCCTCACGAATGAACGCCTTCACACCATCGCGTCCAGTCAAACGTAAAGACACAGGTCCACCCTCCGGCTCAACTTCTATCACGAAACCTAAAAAGGGACAGCAAAGTTTCTCGAGCGAGATGAACTCAGCCAGATTCATTAGCAGATTTGATTCACTCGCGAAGCGAAACTCATAACCATCTGCGAGTTCTCGGAACTCTTGAATTCGCGAGAAGAGATCCCGGCTCGTTGCCAGGTGCCCCTGCCTCTGCTCAGACGGTATCGCCGTCATGTCGCAAGCCAGTGGTGATTGCGTCTGATGCTCCGCAACAAATCCCCGAAGCCGAGAAAGTATTTCATCACGGACACGGCGAAACACAGCGATCCTTGTAAGCTCACTACCTTTGATTGCCGCCGGATCGTCAAAGCTCCAGTGGATGCGCTTGGCCGGTCCGGGAAAAACCGGACACTGCTCGTTAGCATTGTCACATACCGTGATCACGTAATCGAACTCGCGCCCAACAAAATCATCAACAGCTTTTGAGCGCTGATGTGAGATGTCGATGCCGATCTCGCGCATCACTTCGATCGCCTCGGGTCTCACCTGAGTTGGCAAGACACCAGCACTCCGAACCTCAAAACGATCGCTTGCAAGGTGCCGCAATAAACCTTCTGCCATCTGGCTTCTCGCCGAATTACCGGTACAGAGAAACAAGACTTTTTTCGGATCGTTCATGTTCATTTCCCTTTCGGCAACGAGGGAATTAGCCAACGGAATAAAGCGGTTGCGGCTCCCGCACCAGCCAATTGAGCCATGATGAAAGCAGGCGCATCCACCGGTTGAATGCCTGCAAACGTGTCACTCACAGATCGCGCAAGCGTTACAGCCGGATTTGCAAACGATGTCGAAGCGGTGAACCAACACGCCGCTATGATGTAAGCAGCTACTGCAACCGGTACTGCCGACGATCTAAATCGAGTGCATCCCCAAATCACCGCGAGCAACCCAAACGTCGCCACAAACTCACTGAATACTTGTGAGTTTCCGTTTCGCACATGGCGTGAAGCAAAGAAGAGAGGCAGGCCAAACATTAAATGTGCGACGCCAACTCCCGCGAAAGCGCCAGCGATTTGCGCAATAACGTAAGCAGGCGCTTCACGCCACGAAATACTTCGCTGCCAAGCCTCGCCAAGAGTGACAGCCGGATTGAAATGCGCGCCTGATATCGGGCCGAAAGCCAGGATAAGCGCGACTAACGCACCGCCGGTCGCAATTGAGTTGGCCAAAAGCGCAATGGCAACGTTACCGGCCGCCAGCCGTTCACCCATGATTCCAGATCCTACGACGGCGGTCAGCAGCATTGCGGTGCCCACTGCCTCAGCAACAAGGCGCTTGGGCAGTGGATGACTCACGTGTAACTCCTACAGGCGCTGTAGTGCAGCATGATACGGACTCGGTCGCCGCAGTTGCTGTACTTTCGACGACTTTAGTTCCGCACTCGCACGGCGCGGTTTCTGCGATATTGTCTTCGAGCACAACAAACACTTCCCATTCATTGCCGTCAGGATCTCTTACCCAGGTCTTGTCCTGCAAGGCATAGCAGCAACTCGTCTGCATCTCGTCGCGTGTGATGAGCCCGGCCTCAATCCACTTTTCGCGCGTTGCGAGCACGTCGTTGGTTGACGCTACCTGGA
The DNA here is from genome assembly GCA_046730815.1 of Acidobacteriota bacterium. GTDB lineage: Bacteria > Acidobacteriota > Blastocatellia > Pyrinomonadales > Pyrinomonadaceae > PSRF01. Next base: position 302 of record JBKPJS010000711.1, on the reverse strand, counting down.
TCCCGAGATGCGACAACGCTCCGCGCTCGCTGAAGCTATGCTCATTAAGCGTCAGGTTCAAAGGCGGGTTCTGTACGTCGAACTTTGCGTATCCTGTTCTGACTTTGCTCGGTTCAATTCCAAGCAGCTTTTTATAGAAGCCGGTGCTCTGCTCGACATTGTGGACGTTTAGCGCGAGGTGCGCTTTCAAGCTCTGTATCTGTTTCTCGCCAGTCATCTTCTTTCTCCTTCTGTTATCAATATACGCCTACGCGAATGTACGACAGTATCCACTAGTCTGGAATATATGTCAAGACATATAT
>JBKPJS010000710.1:0-3621 GCA_046730815.1 Acidobacteriota bacterium | reverse complement strand
TTACCTCCGGCGACATCTACATCGATGGCGAACGAATCAACGACGTTCCAACGCAGCACCGCGATCTCGCAATGGTGTTTCAGAGCTATGCGCTCTATCCGCACATGACGATCGCGGAGAATATCGGTTATCCGCTGCGCGTCAGAAAACTTCCAAAAGCCGAGCGCGTCGAACGCGTCAATCGCGTTGCGGCAATGCTGGAAATCGAATCGCTGCTGGAACGCAAACCACGACAGTTATCGGGCGGCGAACGGCAACGAGTCGCGCTCGCGCGTGCGATCGTGCGCGAGCCGCGCGCGTACCTGATGGACGAACCGCTTTCCAATCTCGACGCGCGTCTTCGGGTACAGATGCGCGGTGAACTAAAGCGCCTGCAACATCAACTCCAGACCACCACCATCTACGTCACGCACGATCAGGCTGAAGCGATGACACTCGCTTCCCGTGTCGCGGTGATGAAGAAAGGGCGCCTGCAACAGTTCGACACGCCGATGAACATTTACAACCAGCCCGCTAATCGTTTTGTGGCCGAGTTTGTCGGCAGTCCGAGCATGAACTTCATCGAAGGGGCGATTGAGGCGGGAGCGTTCGTGAGTGATTCGCTTCGCATTCCGCTGAACACAGATCAGTTAAGCAAACTGTCGGGGCGGTCGCGTTTGACGATGGGCATCAGGCCCGAACACGTTCAGGTCTTAACTAAGCCGAGTGACGGCGCAATCGTCGCGAGCGTTTATGTCACTGAGTTAATGGGGAACGAGACGTTTGTTTTTCTTTCAGTGGGAGCCAACCGATTAATAGCTCGCGCTCCGGCGGACTTCCGCGCTGACTTAGAGAGCAAAGTGTGGCTGCGAGTCGCAACCGATAAGATGCATTTTTTCGATCCATCCACAGATTACACAGATCGATCTGTGTAATCTGTGGTTGGCTTTACTCCTTCTCCCCAATCACCTGCGCCACCGTCGGCCACATCTGCGTGGCCCATAATTCATAACCATCATCGGACGGATGAAAACCGTCGGCCGAGAAATACTCCGGATGCGACGCAAGCTGCTCGTGCGTGATCGTGTAGATATCAAAAACAGTCACACCATGCCGCGCCGCAATCTCTTCCAGCCTTTTACTAAACCGAATAATCTGCTGCTGGTATTCGTTGCGCAGCGCCCCCGGTATTCGCGGCGCACTCGATACATCGGGAATGTTCGTCACGATGATCTGAGCTCGCGTCTTCTCCCGCAGGGTGCTGAGAATTTGTTCGTAGTTTTTTGAAAACTGCTCCAGCGAGACGCCATGGCCGATGTCGTTAATGCCGATACCGACCGTAACAAGGTCAGGATTCATCGCGACGCCTCGCTCCAACTGCCCACGCAACAAGTCAGCAGTCGTCGCGCCACTCACGCAAAGATTCGTCAACCGCGAGCCCCGTCGTCGTTCGACCAGTCGTTTGAACAGCCGCGCCACATACCCACCCTCTCTCGCTCCCACACCCGCACCCGTCGAGTCGCCCAGCGCCACATCAACGACAGGTCCGGTAGTCATTGGTTTGCCAGACGTTTGTTGCACCACGCTTCCCCGATCACACCCCACCAAAAAAACTAAAAATATGGTTATCCAAAAAAATTTCGTACGCATGGCAAATGAATGTTCAGCCATTCTTCCCCAACCCCGGGTTTAAGGAGTATTATCTGTTCCCACAGATTACACAGGTCTGTATAATCTGAGCACTACCCCAGGGGCCAACAATGCCGCAGTACGAACCCGAAGCATGGCGAGACGACGCGTCTGACGCTGATCGTGTGGGCTCGCCCCGGTATGCTCCTGCGGATCCCACCGCGCGCGAGCAATCCCGGCTCATGGATTTGCTCGGCCGCATAAATTACAAGATTCTCAGTGGAAACAGAGTGTATGTGGAAGTCGACGGAGTCGTTTATAAGACTCTGTACGGCGGTTACTGGCGTAGTGTTTTCACCGGTATCGAGCATTACCTATTAAGGTGTGAACAGGTTTCCGGTTGCTCATGGAAAGAAGCCAACACGTCCGTGGATTTGCCAATTGCGTATTCGAACAACGGCTGGACGGCGAAGGGACATTCCCTCTCGTTTATCCTCAACCGCGATCTGAAGGAGAATGAGCATACATTCATGCGCAGATTCCGCCGCTTCCGCAGGTTCATGAACACAACCAATGTGGGCACTGTCGCCTGAAGACGCCGGCCTTTTAGCCCACCCGGTTCCACTCAGCCCAGCATGCCGCCTTACTTCTCGGAGAAACGATGAAAACTCACTTCTTTAGGAAAAAGGTCTTTCTGCTTGCACTCATCCTGAGCGTCGTCTCGACCGGCGCGCGGCCACAAACCGCGACGATGTTGGCCCAGGGCCCAGCCCAGACTGCGACACTATCGCAGCCAATGCCCGTCGATCCGCAGATCACGATTGGCACGTTCAAGAACGGGCTGCGCTATTACATACGGGCAAACAAGAAACCGGACAAAAGAGCCGAGCTCCGGCTCGTCGTGAAGGCCGGCTCCATCCTTGAAGATGACGACCAGCGAGGTCTCGCGCATTTGGTCGAGCACATGGCGTTTAACGGCACGAAGAACTTTCCCAAGCATGAACTGATCGAGTTTATCGAATCGTTAGGTATGCGTTTCGGCGCAGACCTCAATGCCTACACGAGCTTTGATGAAACGGTCTACATGCTTCAGATCCCGACTGATAAACCCGAGGCGATGGACCGCGCGTTCCAGGTTCTCGAAGATTGGGCACACAACGTTTCATTCGAAGCTGCGGAAATCGAGAAGGAACGTGGCGTGGTCCTGGAGGAGTGGCGATCGGGACGAGGCGCCGGTATGCGTAATGTCGAAAAGTTGTTTCCGGTAATGTTCAAGGGCTCTCGTTATGCTAACAGACTTCCAATCGGCACCCCTGAGATCATCCAGAACGGCAAGCCGGAACGGATAAAGCAGTTCTACACGGATTGGTACCGCCCCGACTTGATGGCTGTTGTCGCCGTTGGCGATTTCGACAAGGCTGCCATTGAGAAACTCATAACCTCTCATTTCGGATCACTACCCGCGGCTACCAGCCCGCGGCCGCGACAAGTCTATGACGTGCCGGATCGAACAGAGACTGGTTACGCGATTAATACCGACAAAGAGACCACCACGACAAGCATCGAGGTCGACACGTTGTTGCCCGCACGGCCGCAAGGCTCGATCGGTATGTACAGGCAAGAGATTGTCGATCGTCTATTTTCCGGGATGCTGAACGCTCGTTTTTCTGAACTTGCGCAAAAGCCCGATACACCATTCGTTTTTGGTTTTTCAGGACGCGGTAGGTTTCTGGCCCGAACCAAGGACGTCGCGTCCCTCAATGCTCTCGTGAAGGAAGGCAACGTCGAACGTAGTTTGCGAGTGTTACTTGACGAAGCCGAAAGGGTTGCGCGTTTCGGCTTCACCGAGACCGAATTGGCGCGACAAAAAACGAATGTGTTGCGCAGCTACGAACGCCTCGCGCTGGAGAAGGAAAACACTATGTCGGCCATGCGGGCAGCCGAATACATTCGCAACTTCCTGATAGACGAAACTCTGCCCAGCCTCGATGATGAGTATGCATTCCACCAGCG
>JBKPJS010000709.1:0-2901 GCA_046730815.1 Acidobacteriota bacterium | reverse complement strand
GTAACAATTCTTCCAGCGCGCTTGCCTTTTGCTGAAGATAGACGATTTGCCGTATCTGATCGTCGGTCTCAGTAAGCGCAGAATAGCTTTCTGCTGGTACAACTTGCGTATGAGTCGCGCATACACCGGCGAACGGTTCTGCCAGGGAGTGCTGCGCAAATTGCGAGAGGGGATACGCGCACATTAGCTTGAAGGGTTGCTCGCACAGCAGGTCGTTCCAAAATCCTTCTAACTGAATGGCGGCCTGGAAGTTTCCCTGATCGCAAAGCAGCGCCACCAGTTCGCCAAAAACTCTCAAGCGTTCATTCTTCCGCCGAGTGTCCGAGATAACGCTTCCGATTACCGACTGAAAGCGCTCGCGGGACAATTCGCCGTTTACTCTTAACGCGGTTAAAGTCGGCTCTGCTTCGAGCAGAACACAATTGCCCGCTGCGGTGGCTTCCGGGAGATCAATGCCTTGAGCGAGCAGTTGACGTTCCAAGGCTTCAAGATGTGGAGTGGTGGCCACGACCACAGCGGCTTCGCCGGCGAGCAGTCCAGCGCCGACATAGGAAGAGAGTGAATTCAGCAAGTACTCATCGCTCTCATAGAACTGAACGTGATGTTCAGGATCAATCGACGCTTCCGGGTATTTTTTTTCTATGACTTTCACTATGAGAATCCTGGTCAGGAGCCTTCAGGGGGGTGGGGGCATTCTAACCAAGAGGCAGGAATAAAGCGAGCATCCACAGATTACACAAATACTCCGCGTAATCTGTGGATGCAATCTGAACTACTACTCTTCTACGTCCGGAGCAGCAACGACGTCACCATCGTTTGGATCTCCGGCGGGCACTACGAGCGGCTCGCGCACAGGCACTACGATATCGTGACCACCGACGATGTCGGGAAACTCATCGAGGTCACGCTCCCTTGCCTGATCGATCGTCTCGTCGCGCTCGATATCAACGTTTCGATAGTATTCCATGCCGGTGCCGGCCGGAATCAATCGACCCATGATCACGTTCTCCTTCAAGCCACGAAGGTAATCGACGCGTCCCGAGATCGCAGCTTCGGTAAGTACGCGAGTGGTCTCCTGGAACGAAGCCGCCGAGATAAACGAATCAGTCGAAAGCGAAGCTTTGGTGATGCCCAGCAATAGCGGCTCGGCTTGCGCGACTTCGCCGTCTTCCTGGCGCACTCGTTCGTTCTCGTCCTGGAAGCGGAAACGATCGACCTGCTCTTCAAGCAGGAACTCGGTGTCGCCGACTTCCTTGATCTTCACCCAGCGCAACATCTGCCGGACGATCACTTCGATGTGCTTGTCGTTGATGTTCACACCTTGCAGGCGATAGACCTCCTGGATTTCGTTTACGAGGTATTCCTGCAAACGACTCATACCCAATACACGAAGAATGTCGTGCGGGTTCAATGGTCCATCCATCAAGGCTTCGCCGGCGCGAACGCGGTCACCATCCTGCACGTTGATGTGCGTGCCGCGCGGGATGTCGTACTCACGCTCTTCACCGTCGTCGCCAGTGATGATCAGTTTGCGTTTACCCTTCGAGATTGCGCCGAGCGTAACCGTACCGTCGATTTCAGACATGACCGCCGTTTCCGCCGGGCGTCGTGCTTCGAACAACTCGACGACGCGCGGCAAACCGCCGGTGATGTCTTTGGTCTTGGTAGTTTCGCGCGGAATCTTCGCGATGATGTCGCCCGGCTCCACTTCCTCCCCATCGGTCACCATCAGGTTCGCACGCACAGGCATCTGGTAAGTCTTCAGCACCTTATTACCGGCACTGCGAATTTCCAGACGCGGCTGTTTCTTTTCGTCAGGCGAGTCTTTCACGACCATGCGCGACTGACCGGTCACTTCGTCCACTTCTTCGTCGAACGTCACGCCTTCCTTCAAGTCCTGGAACTTCACGTGGCCAGCGACTTCGGTAAGGATCGCGAACGTGAACGGGTCCCACGTCGCCAGGAGCTGATCCTGTGTAACGCGGCTGCCGTCTTCGACGAGGATGTGCGCACCGTAGACGATCTGGTAACGCGCAGCCTCACGACCACGGTCGTCGATGATCGTCAACGAACCGTTGCGGTTCATCGCGATGCGCTCGCCCTTGCGGCTCTTGACGGTTTGCAGGTCGAGATACTTGATGGTGCCATCCTGCCGTGCCTCGTGTTTCGATGACTCTTCCAAACGCGCCGTACCACCGATGTGGAACGTACGCATCGTTAACTGCGTTCCGGGTTCACCGATTGACTGTGCGGCAATAACGCCCACCGCCTCGCCAATTTCGACCGGTCGGCCAGTGGCAAGATTGCGTCCGTAACACTTGATGCAACAACCGCGACGTGACTCGCAAGTAAGCACTGAGCGAATTCGGACCCGCTGTACCCCGGACCTTTGGATCTCCGATGACAAATCTTCGTCGATCTCCTGATTTGCCTCAACGATCGGTTGACCCTCAATTGGATCGACAACCTCATCGAGCGCCGTGCGCCCCACAATGCGATCACGCAACGACTCGATTTCCTCGCCACCTTCCACAATCGCGCTGGCGGAAATTCCGCGCAGCGTACCGCAATCTTCTTCGCTGATGATCACGTCCTGGGCGACATCAACCAGTCGCCGGGTCAAATAACCCGAATCAGCGGTCTTGAGGGCCGTGTCAGCCAGACCTTTGCGAGCGCCATGTGTCGAGATGAAGTACTGCAACACGTTCAAGCCTTCACGGAAGTTGGCTTGAATCGGAGTCTCGATAATTTCACCCGACGGCCGAGCCATCAGACCGCGCATGCCGGCCAACTGGCGAATTTGTTGCGCGCTACCTCTAGCGCCCGAATCGCTCATCACCAGGATTGGATTCAACTCACCTGAAGACTTTTCGCGATCGTCCATCGCCTTGAACATTTCTT
>JBKPJS010000708.1:0-6518 GCA_046730815.1 Acidobacteriota bacterium | reverse complement strand
GTTGGGCGCGTCGCTGTCCTGGGTCACTACGAGCGTTTGGCTCGCGGCGCGATTGAGCATTGGCGTTTGGTTCGCCGGATCCACCGGGCTGATCGCAATTCCGTGAATACCTTTGGCGAGCAGGTCGTCTACAACGCGCTGTTGTTCGGCCGCCGTGCCGTCAGATGGAATTCTGAATTCGACTTCGATATCCGGAATCTCCTTTGCGGCTTTCTCGGTGCCTTTGCGCGCGATGATCCAGAAGTCAGATGCATTGTTAGTGACGAAAGCGAGTTTGTGCTTCCCACCTGTTCCGGCTCCTCCCCCGCCACCAGAAGTTCCAGGCTGGCAGCCGGTAAGCAGTATGAGCAGCAACGTGCAAACAACGGCGGAGATCAATCTAGTCGATTTTTCTAGTCGCATTGTGTTCCTCGGCGGTTTGGTTTGTTTTATTCAAAGCATGTTTACCACAAAGGCAGTGAGACACAAAGCCCTATAAAAGTCATGGCTTTGTGTCTTTATGGTTATGCGGTTGAGATTTGCGTCCGCGAGTGGTACAAGATTATCGTTCCCTCCTGCTTGTCGTGAAACCCCCTTTAATTGAGTAGTACCAGCGCAACGGACGCAGAGCTGCGCAAAAACGTGCATGGGAGGAAACACGTTATGTTTAAGAAGATGTTGTTGTTGACAATGCTGGGGTTTTCCTTAGCAGTAGGCAGTTTTTGGGCGCTCAAGGCACAAGATCCTGCGCCTCAAAAACCCACCACTACGGAGCCGGCAGCCATGCGGCCCCAGGCCCAGACTACACAGACGGACCTTTCGGGAACGTACACCGGCACCTTTAGATGTGAGGCGCTTGGTCTAACGGGCGATACCACGCTCACGATAAATGGAAACGAGTTTACGACCGCTGATGGCAAGTCGGGCCGAATTGTGGCTTCGACGACGGGCGGTTACACAGCGGTCGCACTTCAGTTAAATGCTACCGATCCTAAGGCTCCGCCGCAGATAGTATCTTTGCGCGGGCGCAAGAGTGGTAATCACTTAACGCTGATGCCGACATCGGGAACGGCGGCAGGGCAGCGATGTTCGTTCGTTCCAGGGCGAACCATGGCGCGAGGTCGCGGAAAACGAACGCCCGCGGCGACAGGGACTGAGGTAAGCAATCCGACTGCGACTCCGGCTGAGAGCCCGAGTCCGACTCCGGCCGAGAGTCCAATGCCGAGCCCGACTCCGACTGAGAGTCCAATGCCGAGCCAGACGCCGTCGCCAAGTCCATCGCCGACTGCAAGCCCGGAGCCGATGCCAAGTCCGACTCCGAGTGGCAGTCCGACGCCAATGCCGACTCCATCACCAGGTGAGCCAACGCCCAGTCCAACGCCGGGTGAACCAACGCCGAGCCCAAGCCCGACTGCCAGCCCGAGCCCAAGCCCGACGCCAACTCCTAGTCCGAGCCCCAGTCCAAGCCCACGTCTATAACACGGCTGGTCAGGGAGAATTGGCTAGTTAGGAAAGAACAAGTCAGGAAGAGGGGCTTGCCCCCGCTGCTGGCCCAACAGCGGGGGCAAGCCCCTCTTCCTGACTTGTACTAACTATCCTGATTTGTGTTATCTAGAGTCTGTACTGATGAAACAAAAAATACGCATCGCTGCCGGACAAGGCTTCTGGGGAGATCTTCTCGACGCACCCGTTCGCCAGGTCGAAGGTGGTCCAATCGACTATCTCATGCTCGACTACTTGGCGGAAGTCACGATGTCGATCATGCAAAAACAGAAGTCACGCGATCCCAGTGCCGGTTACGCGAAAGATTTTGTTCCATTGATGCGCCGGATACTTCCGACTTGCGTGGAGAGAGGCATTAAAGTCACTGCCAACGCGGGGGGAGTTAACGTCCGCGGTTGCGCTGATGCAGTGATTCAAGTTGCGCGTGAGTTGGGATTGGCAGGCAAAGTCCGGATCGGAATCGTCACGGGCGACGACATCATGTCGCGGCTCGACGATCTGCTCGCACGCGCGATTGAGCTGCGCAACATGGACACCGGCGAGCCGCTATCGACGGTGCGCGACAAGATTCAGAGCGCCAATGCCTATCTCGGCGCCTGGCCCATGGTTGATGCGTTAAACCAGGGTGCGCAAATCGTGATCACGGGCAGGGCAACGGATACCGGATTGACCCTGGCGCCGATCATTCACGAGTTCGCGTGGGCCAAAGATGATTGGAATCGGCTTGCGGCCGGCACGATCGCCGGCCACATCATCGAATGCGGCGCACAGGCTTCCGGAGGTAATTGCCAGTACGAGTGGCGCAGCGTTCCTAGTCTTGCTGACGTTGGTTTTCCAATCGTAGAGGCCGCGTCCGACGGCACGTTCGTAATCACAAAACATCAACGAACGGGCGGCTGGATCATCATTCCTTCGATCAAGGAGCAGTTGGTATACGAGATGGGCGATCCACACGAGTACATCACGCCGGATTGCATTGCTGATTTCACGACGGTACGGCTCGAGTACGAGGGACGCGATCGTGTTCGCGTGTATGGCATCGAAGGACGGCCCGCGACTGAGTTTCTAAAAGTCTCAATCAGCTATTCCGCAGGGTTCAAGGCGGTAGGAACATTGGTCTATTCGTGGCCGGATGCTTACGATAAAGCCCAGGCCGCGGACCGAATTCTGCGTACTCGCCTCGATCACCTGGGGCTGAAATTCGATCAAGTGCTGACTGAGTTTGTTGGTGTCAATGCGACGCATGGTCCGCTGGCCGGCGCGCCGCGGGCTGACGTTCCCGAAGTGCAGTTGCGTGTGGGTGTGCGCGGGCAGGATCGAAGCGCCGTCGAAAGATTCACGAAGGAGATCGCTCCGTTAATATTGACTGGCCCGCCGGGCGTAACCGGGTTTGCAGGTGGCAGACCGAAGGTTGAAGAGATTGTCGCCTACTGGCCGGCACTGATTCCGAAGGAAGAGATCACGCCCATAGTTGAGGTGCTCGACGCGTGAAAGTACAACTAACGAAACTGGCCCATGCACGTTCGGGTGATAAGGGGGATACCGCGAATGTCGGACTGATCGCTTTGCGTGATGAGTTTTATCCGATCCTTGTTCGTGAGGTTACTGCTGAACGAGTCAAGGAACACTTCAAAGGCATCTGTCGGGGCGAAGTTGAAAGATTTGAGCTGCCAAATCTTGGAGCGCTCAATTTTTTACTCCACGAGAGTCTTGGTGGCGGTGGTACGTTGTCGCTGATGACCGACGCGCAAGGGAAGACGTTTTCGACGGCGTTGCTGAGGATGCAGATCGAAGTAACAGATCAAGAAGCCACGGATTACACGGATCTTCTTCACGGATAAGAAAAACATGAGTGAGGAGCAGGTAGTTCTTTATTCCGTCGATGGCGCCGTGGCGCGAATCACGCTCAACCGGCCTGAGAAACGGAATGCGTTGAACGACGCAGTCATCGCGGGAATAAAGGAAGGTCTGCGACAGACCTCACAAGATGAAAACGTCAGGGTTGTTGTGCTCTCAGGCGCTGGCAAAGACTTCTGCTCCGGCGCCGATCTTTCGGCGCTACAGAAGATTGCCGAAGCATCTGTGGCCGAAAACGCCGAAGACGCACGGTCGTTGTTGGATCTGTTTCTGTTGATCCGCCAGGTTCCTGTGCCCGTGGTCGCCGCAGTGACTGGACGCGCGCTGGCCGGCGGTTGCGGTCTGGCGAGCGCCTGCGATCTCGTGCTTGCTTCTACATCGGCGCGTTTTGGTTACCCGGAAGTAAAAATTGGTTTCGTGCCCGCAATGGTGATGGCGATTCTGAGGCGCAACGTATCTGAGAAGCGCGCTTTTGAACTGCTTACACGCGCCGAGGAGTTGAGCGCTCCTGAAGCAAAAGAGATCGGACTCGTCAACCAGGTGTTCAGCGATGACACCTTTGCAGCAGACATAGATGCGTACGTAAAAAGATTTGAAGCCCTCAGCAAGCAGGCAATCGCGTTAACAAAGGGACTGCTGTATCAGATCGACGGGATGGCTTTTATCGAAGCACTCGAAACCGGTGCTGACGTCAACGTAATCGCGCGCATGAGTGAAGACTGTCAGAAGGGAATCGCCAGGTTCCTGCAAAAGAGCTAAGGTTTGGTTTTGGTCGCCTGCACTTTCTCACGTAACCGCTTAATCTCATTCTGGATGGCTGCTGAGTTTTTGACTTGCGGAGTCTTTCGCAGGTACGACTCGAGCTCGGCTGCCGCGCGTTCAGGTTCTCCCTTTAGCTCGTAGAAGAGAGCCAAGGTCATGGTATCCGGCTTGAGCTTGTTTTCACTGAGAGTTGAAGCTTGCGACATAGCCGCTTCCGCCCGACTGAGCAAAAGGCTGCGATCCTCAGTTGGTGCTGAACTCGTCTGATGAATCAACGCCGTCGCCCGCATAACATGATTCATTGGGTTTGCCGGATTCAATCGCGCAGCTTCAGCAAACACAGCGACCGCAACTGGAAAGTTCCGTTGCTTCATCAGCAACAAACCGAACGATTGATAAGCGCGTTCGTCGTTGGGATTGATCTCCCGCGCCTTATCAAGCTCTGCAATCGCGTCGTTGAATTGATCCGTTTTGAGAAAGACGTTGCCGAGTTGCAGGTGAGCGTCAAAGTATTGTGGAAAGACCTCGATAGCTTTCCGCATTTTCTCAACCGCAGCTTCAGTCTTTCCTTCTTCCGCCAACTTCAGTCCTGCCGTCAACGCCTGCTTTGCTGCTTCCGGAACGGCCTGCGTGAAGGCATTGACAACACCCGGTTCGGCGGCTGGTTTGTGACGGATTGGTCGTAGTTGAATGTCCTGCGTGAAGCCCTGCTGCCCCGAGCCGAACGCGGAAACTTCGGCGTAGACGGTAGTCGTTTCGAAGTTAACTCCATCACCTTCGGCGATGATCTGATAAGTTCCGCGCGAGAGTCCGGGAAACGAAAAGCGCCCGCTCAGATCGGAAAACGTTTCGTAGATTTGCCTGCCGTTGAAAGTGAGCCTGACTCGAACGGGACTGGTTGGTTGCGTTCCGGAAGGCGCGATGACCTTTCCCTGAAGGACGTTGGTGCCTTGAGCAAGAGCGAACGAAGAACCGGCGAAGAACGACACCAATAAAACCACAATTGGAAAAAATGTCGCTCTCATCGACGGTATTTTATCCACAGATTACACAGAAGGGAATCTGCGTAATCTGTGGATATAGGTTTCAACTTAGAAGCTGAAACGAACGCCTAATTGAGCCTGGAACGGAATTCCGAGGGGCTCGGAAAAACCGGTGGCGCCAAAGAAGTTGACTGGCTTGCCGAAGTCCGGCTCGCCCGTCGTGTTCTGGAATTGGTTACCGTAGTTTCCGGTGTTGAAAACGTTGAAGGCTTCGAAGAAGAGTCCGAGCTTTTTGTTTTCGCCCCACTTGAAGAACTTCGAAACGCGAACGTTCAACTGTGAAAACTTGTCGCCACGATGATCGTTAAGCGGCAGCTTGTGCTGGTCATCAATTCCCGGATTGACCGACTCGCGATCGGGGTTGTTTACACCGTCGCGATTAATGTCGCATCCGCAAGCCGGGAAAATGCTGTACGGCCGTGCTGATGCCATCTGGAAGATTGGCGCGAGCTGGAAATCCCACGGCAGGTCAAAAATGCCGGAGACGACGAAGCGATGGCGCTCATCTTCGTTGGTCGGCCCAAAGTTGATTGGATCGAATTTGACGAACACGTTCTGCGCCTGCAGACCGAAGTCCGCTGTTGCGCCAAACCACGCCTGCGACTTCGCCAGCGTGTAGTGAGCATTCAATTGAAACTTGTTGGAGTAGCGTTTCTTGAATGCAACGGTGAAGGCGTCGTAGCGCGAACGACTGTCAGACTGCGCCACAGTGATCCGCCCGAAAGGCGTTGGAGTACCAAAGGCGGCGGTCAACTCTGCTGCATGTGCAGCGAATTGGGATGTCAATAGCCGGCCTGGATTCGGATCGCTGCGCTGCGCATTGATCAATGGTCCAATGCGTGGATTGATGTCGAGACTCGAAAACTCGTGAAGTCCGAGAATGTGAACATAGTCGAACTCGAGAGCCATGTCCCGGCCAATCTCTTGAGCGTAACCGAGGTTCCACTGCTGCGTGTACGGCGATTCAAAGTCCGGATCGAGCATCCTGCCGCGCGAGCCGGAAAGCGGGTTGGTCAGCGGACGCGGAACTGCAGGTGGCGGTGAATCGATGCTCAGGTTTGGAGCATCGTTCAAGAAGGTTGCGTAGATCTCGGGATTCGCCTGTTGCACTGCGAACAGCGGCACGTTGAGGAAGGATTGGTCGTAGTAGATTCCGTATCCACCTCTGAGAACTGAACGACCATCGCCTCGGAGATCCCACGCGAAACCGATTCGAGGACTGATGTTGTTCACGTCGTCCTCAACTACCTTGTGAGCGAACCCGCTCCCGATAATCTTTAGCGCCTGGAAAGCCCGGTTCTCTGCGGCGTGAGCGTTGTCGACGAAACCGATGTCCACGTCGTAGCGAAGTCCGAGGTTAAGTGTGAATCGTGG
>JBKPJS010000707.1:0-12819 GCA_046730815.1 Acidobacteriota bacterium | reverse complement strand
GTTCATTAATCCGGGTGATCTTCGGGTTGTGAGCAAGACGTGCGCGAGTTCCGCTTGTCACGATGTTGAGTCGAAGAACGTTCCGCGCAGCATGATGACTCACGGCGCGATGCTCTGGGGCGCTGCGCTTTATAACAACGGCAGTTTTCATTTGAAAGATACGCGCTTCGGCGAAAGTTACAGCGAGTCAGGCGCACCGCAAACACTGCTGCAAACGAGTACCGAAGAAGAGCGACGCACCAAAGGCTTTCTCAGCTTGCTCGATCCGATCCCGCGTTGGGAGATCTCACAGCCGGGAAACGTCCTGCGCGTGTTTGAGCGCGGTGGCAAGCGACGGCTCGATGTTGGCCTGCCTGACAAAGAAGAGGATCCCGGTAAGCCCGACAAGGGACTCAGCGCACGCGGCTTTGGCACCGCGCAGCGCACCGATCCGGTATTTCTCGGCATACAGAAAACTCGACTGATGGATCCGACGCTGAACTTTCTCGGGACCAACGATCATCCAGGCGACTATCGCTCTTCCGGTTGTTCTGCATGTCACGTGATCTACGCAAACGATCGCGATCCGGCACATTCGGCGTTTTATCAGCAAGCCGGAAATCTCGGACATTCACAAAGCCTTGATGCCAATATTCCGAAAAGTGAATCGGGCCACCCGATCCGTCATCAGTTCACGAACCAGATTCCGACGTCGCAATGCATGGTCTGTCACATGCACCCGGGGACAAACATGGTCGCCAGCTATCTCGGGCTGACATGGTGGGACAACGAAAGCGACGGCGCGAAGATGTATCCGGCGCAACAGCACGATCCGAGTCAGGACGAGGAACAGGAGAAGCTCAACCGCAATCCCGAGGGCTCCAGCCTGCGCGGATTGTGGTCCAACCTTGATTTCTTAAAAGACACCGGCACGCCGACTTTCAACGCGCTGCTGCGGAACACGCAGTTTGCCGACTTCCATGGCCACGGTTGGATGTTTCGCAAAGTCTTCAAACGTGATCGCGAAGGTAATCTGCTCGACGCGCAGGGGAACATCATCTCGCCCGACGATCCGGCAAAGTTCAGCAAGGCCGTGCATCTCAACGACATTCACCTCGAACGCGGAATGCACTGCGTTGACTGCCACTTTCGCCAGGACTCGCATGGCGACGGCAATCTTTACAACGAGCCTCGCGCGGCGATCGAGATCGCGTGCGAAGACTGTCATGGAACGATCAAGCAAAAAGCGCTGCTGTTTACCTCCGGTCCCGCTACTGCGGCTGTAACCGGAACCGCGGCTGAGCGCCGCAAATCACAAAACCAACCTTTGAGCGGCCAGGATCTGACGCGCATTCGCGTCCGCGATGCTGAAGGAAATCGCATTCCACTTTTTCAACGAGTCACTCGCGATCGGAAACGAAAAGATGAGAAGGGTGTCGAGGTTGATTTGAAGACGGGCGACATCATGCAGAACTCGATGGTCGTGCCGGGGCGCTGGTGGCGCGTGCCGCAGACACTCGACACCGTCACGCCAAACACTCGCGACTACAACGAGCAATCGCGTTACGCAAAAACGATTCGCAAAGACAATGCAACGTGGGGCGATGTTCCCGCTGACAGCAAAGAACTTGCGCATCGCGACACGGACATGACCTGCGTCGCTTGTCATTCGTCGTGGGTGACGAGTTGTTTTGGCTGTCACCTCTCGATGCAGGCGAACCGCAAGATGCCCAACCGGCATAACGAAGGCGGTGACATGCGCAACTTCACGCAGTACAACTTTCAGGTCTTGCGCGATGACATTTTTATGCTGGGCCGTGATGGAACTGTTACAGGAAATCGCGTCGCGCCGGTGCGGTCGTCGTCAGCGGTTCTCGTGAGCTCGCAGAATCAGAATCGCGAATGGATCTATTCGCAACAGCAAACAACCTCCGCCGGGGGCTTCGCCGGGCAGTCTTTCAACACACACGTGCCGCACACCGTTCGCTCGACGGAAACAAAAACGTGCAGCGACTGTCATGTGTCTCAGAAGAATGACAACAATGCGTGGTTGGCGCAGTTGTTATTGCAAGGGACGAACTTTGTCAACTTCATGGGCCGCTATGTTTACATCGCTGCGGATGAGGCGTTGGAAGTCGTGGTGGCAACTGAGCAGGCCGAGCCGCAGGCTGTGATTGGCAGCACGCTTCAGAAGATCGCTTACCCGGAAAACTACGAGCGCTTCGTTCGCGACGGCAGTGAGTTGAAGACATTTTACGAGCATGTCGGAAACCCGCGCGTGTTGCAGGTGCAGTTGCGCGGTGAGTATGCGTACGTTGCGGCGGGCGAAGGTGGGCTGCGAGTTTACGACGTCGCGCAGATCGATCAGAAAGGCTTTTCGGAGCGGATCGTTACAGCGCCTGTATCACGCTTTGGTCAGAAGTTTTGGGTGAAGACTAAATATGCGACCGCCGTCGCGGCGCCGACGACGTTGGCGGTCGATCCGGCACGATCGCGGCTAGCTGTGAACGAAGAACAGGCGATTCATCCGCTGTACGCGTATCTTTACGTCGCGGACAAGTACGAGGGTTTGATACTGGTGAATGCAGCGACGCTGCTCGACGGCGACCCATTGAACAACTACTTAAAACGCGCGCTCACATTTAATCCGGATGGCGCACTCAACGATGCAAATAACATCACGATAGCAGGCAATTACGCTTACATCACGACTGCGCAAGCGTTAGCGATCGTCAGTATTAATGATCCGTTGAATCCGCGGCTCGTGAATCGCATCAGTCTCAAAAGCCCGCGCGCAGTTGCAGTTCAGTTTCGTTATGCGTTTGTTGTCGATGATGATGGGTTGAAAGTTATTGATGTGACGGCGCCGGAGCAGGCGCGCGTTGTCGATGGCGCTTTTGTTTCGCTGGCGTACGCACATGACATTTACGTGGCGCGCACGTATGCGTACGTCGCAAATGGTAAAGATGGAATCGCGATAATCGATGTCGAACAGCCTGAGCGGCCGCGACTCGATGAAATGTACAACGCCGAAGGCAAGCTCAACGACGTGCACCAGGTGAAGATCGCGATGACGAATGCGAGCCTGTTTGCATACGTTGCCGACGGAAAGAACGGCATGCGGGTTTTGCAACTGACTTCGCCTGAGACGATGCCGGAGTATGCGGGATTCAGCCCGCGGCCGCGGCCAGTGTTAATTGCGACGTTTAAGACGAAAGGCGAGGCGTTGGGTATTTCGAAGGCCTTGGATCGCGATCGTGCAGTCGATGAGAGTGGGAATCAGGTTTCGGTGTTTGGAAGACGCGGCGCGAGGCCGTTCAATTACGATGAAATTCTGAGGATGCTGCGGACGAATGATGGGAAAGGTGATTGGTTCCGGGTGAGCGACAAGCCAACGAAGTAGTTGACAGGATTACAGGATTTTCAAGATTAACAAGAATCATGTTAATCATGAGAATCCTGTAATCGTGTCTAAAGTAACTGCTGTTTAAAACGTAGCAAGAGTTCCTTTGCGTCTTCGGCGCTCAAAGAGTCCGACGCTGCTCGAATCTCTTCGATTATTCTCTGATTCGCCAGATCGAAGAGCGAGGCTTGCGCCGCAGCCTTGCGTCGTCCGGCACGCGTCGCAGCCTTTTCAAGCGCGCCGTTTCCTTCCACGGCAAACACGTCCAACTCGTAACGCTCCAATCGCGCCAGCACTTCACGCGCGTTCGCCAACACTGCCGGCGGCAAGCCCGCCAAGCGCGCTACCTCGATGCCATACGATTTCGACGCGCGCCCGCGTTCGAGACGATGCAGAAACACAACTTCACCCTCACGTTCGGTCGCAGTGATCTGATAGTTCTGCGCGCCCGGCAATCGCTCAGCAAGTTCGGTGAGCTCGTGATAGTGAGTCGCAAATAACGTTTTCGCCGCGTGCTCCGCCGAATTGTGCAGGTACTCGGCAACCGCCCAGGCGATCGACAGCCCATCAAACGTCGCTGTCCCACGTCCGATCTCGTCGAGCAGCACGAGCGAGCGCGGCGTCGCGCTGTGCAGGATCGCCGCCGTCTCAGTCATCTCGACCATGAATGTCGAACGACCGCGCGTGAGATCATCTGACGCGCCAACCCTTGTCCAGATCCGATCCAGCAATGGCAATCGCGCGCGTTCGGCAGGCACGAAGCATCCGGTTTGCGCGAGTATGCAGATGATTGCGGTCTGCCGCAGCACGGTGCTCTTACCGCCCATGTTTGGACCGGTGATGATTAAAAGCCGGTCGGTTGAGTTGTTCAGAAAGATACTATTCGGCACGAACGGCTCGTCGATGAACACTTCAATAACCGGATGTCGTCCCTGGATAATCTCGAGCTCGTCACCGTCGTGCAGAACAGGTTTAGTGTAGCGACGACGCGCAGACGTTTCCGCCGAAGAAGCCAGCACGTCGAGCGCCGCGAGGGCGCGGGCGGTCATCTGAATGCGTTTTGTTTGCGCGGCTACTTGCCGGCAGACGTCGGTGAAGAGCTCAGTCTCCAACTGAATGATGCGTTCTTCGGCGCCAAGGACTTTCTTTTCCCAATCGCGCAGCTCAGGCGTGGTGAAGCGTTCGGCGTTGGCGAGGGTTTGGCGGCGCTCGTATTCGACCGGCACTCGCACGGCTGCCGCCTTGGAGACTTCGATGAAGTAGCCGAACACGCCGTTGAAACGAATACGCAAATTGTTGATCCCGCTGCGACCGCGCTCCGTAGTTTCGAGAGCTGCGATGATCTGCTTGGCATTGCGGCTGGTAGAACGCAACTCGTCGAGCTCGGGCGAGTAACCTTCGCGAATCGTGTCGCCATCGGTGAGTTTGACGGGCGGATCGTCACTAATAGCGCGGCCGATCAAGTCACGCACGTCGGGCAGTTCGTCGGTATTCTCGACCAGCACTTCGATTAACGAAGCATCGAATGCGCTCAACACTTCACGAATTGCCGGCACCTGGTTGAGCGAGCGTAAAATTGCCACGAGGTCACGAGGTGTTGCAGAGCCGAGGCTAATGCGACCAACAAGGCGCTCCAGATCCGAAACTTCCTTCAACAGCACGCGCACCTTGTCGCGTCGCACGTGCGACGCAAACAGATCGTGAACAGCAGCTATGCGAGCTTCGACTTCGCCACGCTTCACACATGGCCGCAGCAGCCACGCCCGAAGCAGACGAGCACCCATGCCCGTCACAGTTTCATCGATCACTTGCAACAACGAACGTCCGCTGCCTCCGGCAAGCGACTCAACCAGTTCGAGGTTACGAACCGTCACACTATCAAGAACCAAATAATCTTGAGGCTCGAAGTAGACCAGATCGGTAACGTGTGCAGCAGCCCCTCGTTGCGTGTCACGCGCATAACGCAGGCAAGCGCCTGCCGCGCGAATCGCTTCATCTTTGCGGCCAAGACCATAACCGTCCAAAGTCAGAACTTTAAACTGTTCCAGAAGCAACGCCGCGCAGTCGTCTTTTTGCCACTGCCAATCGTCGAGCGGCGTCAACGTTGCTTCAAAGCCGTATTCGTTCGCCGAAATCTCAGGTTCTACTTCGTAGGTCGCATTGAGAGGCAAGGGCGCTGTTTGAACTTTGCCTGAAAGACTGCTCTTGATCAGCGCTCCGAGCGAAGCCGGAAACAGAAGCTCTCGCGGCGCGTACGATTCGAGCGCCGCGCGAATTCGTGTCCACGAGTCGCGCCCGCTTTCCTGTGTCACACGAAACTCACCGGTTGAAATGTCGAGAAAAGCGGCGCCAATCGTTTCGCCTGCGCTACAAATCGAGGCAAGAAACACCGGCTCGCGCGCCTCCAGCAGTTGCGGATCGATCGGAGTTCCGGGCGTGACGATGCGCACGACTTCTCGACGCACCAGCTTCTTCGTCTTGCCGGCTTCTTCGGTCTGTTCGCAGATCGCGACGCGATAACCTTTGCGAACCAGCCGCGCGATGTAATTCGCCGCCGAGTGGTGTGGCACGCCACACATCGGAATGGGATTGCCGCTCTCCTTGTGCCGCGCAGTGAGTGTGATTTGCAGTTCGCGTGAACCTGTAAGCGCGTCGTCAAAGAAGAGTTCGTAAAAATCGCCGAGACGGAAAAACAGCAGTGTCCCGGGATGTTGCTGCTTCAGTTCCTGGTACTGCCGCAGCATCGGCGTTGAGTTTAACTGGTTCATACGTTGTGAGAGGCGGGCACAGATTACCACAAAACACACTGGTATCCGTGTGAATCGGTGGAGATCTGTGTTAATTTCCCGCCGTGGAATTTCTGACCAACTCTCTACACGAACACCTGGAAACAATCCAAAACTTAATTGATTGTGCGCTTCGCGAGATCGAACAATCAGGACAAATGATCTGTGAAGCGCTTGCGAGTGATCGAAAAATTCTTCTTTGCGGAAACGGCGGCAGCGCGGCCGATGCGCAGCACATCGCTGCCGAACTCGTCGGCTGTTACGAGAAGGAAAGGCGCTCCTGGCCGGCAATCGCACTCACGACCGACACGTCCGCACTGACCGCAGTTAGCAACGATCTCGGATACGAACAAGTGTTTGCTCGCCAGGTCGCTGGGCTGGCGCAGGCGGGCGACGTGTTGGTAGCGATCAGCACGAGCGGAAAGTCGAAGAACGTCTTGCGCGCTGCAAAGCAGGCGAGGGAATTGGGCTGTAAGACTATCGCTCTAACAGGAGCAACAGCCGAACCGCTGCGATCGCTCTGCGACGTGGGCGTTGTCGTGCCCTCAAATCGAACGTCGCGAATCCAGGAGGCTCACATAACCATCGGGCATCTCTGGTGTGAAATGGTTGATCACGTTTCCTGATTCACAAATTAATAAAACTTGACATAATGCAATCGATCTAATTAGTCTCTCGATGCACTTCAATGGGTCCTTTGGATTGCGCGGAGCTTCCCGACAAGGCGTCGCCGTCAGTGATTCACTGAGACATTGATGTTTCAAAGAGAATTTCCTAGAGTCACAAACGAATCCAACTTCGCTTACTCACTTCCAATAGTCGCTGAGTTAAACACCCGTCGAATACCGCAAGCTAACGAGGTTACGGGAGTGGGAGTTCGTCTGCCAGTTTGACAATTTGTTGCTGCCTCGCAAGAGAGGCTTCCCCAAGGGGTAACTGTGTGTAGCGCTTTTCATTCTCGACACGCAAAGGTAGAGGTGTATCTACGTGAACACAGCACTCATCAATACAAACAAAAAGAAGAAACGCAAAAAAAAGACAGCACTGGTAATTTGCTGGGATCGAAAACAGTTCTGGACTACACAGACGCAGTTTTGGCAGTGGGTGAGGGAAGGCATCGTGATCAAAACGGGTGAGCAGCCGTTGACCGGGCTGTTCCGGCGCGAGCATGAAGAGTTGCTCGTGTTGTTGAGTAACACCGTGCTCAACCTGGCACATCCGAATCACATGCGCGAGGCGCTGTTATCCAGGCGACTGGGGATGTCTGGTAAATAGTTTACACAATTAACAGGATTTGCCTGATGATCAAGATTATATTGGCGTTCCTGCTCGGAGTTTCTTTCGTTTCCGCGCAGCAACCCGCTGAAGATCGTTATCGCATCGGTCCCGCTGACGTGCTCGATATACGTATCTATAACCGGCCACAACTGTCGCGGGAAAATGTGCGCGTCGAAGGCAACGGCATGATACGTATGCCTTTGATCGAAACGGAAATACAGGCTGCTTGTCTAACGGAAGGCGAGCTGGCGAAGGAAATCTCGATTCGTTACGCGAAGTATTACAAGAACCTCCAGGTCGATGTCTTCATCAAGGAATATCACTCCCGGCAGGTAGCTGTAATCGGCGCCGTCAACGAGCAGAGCCGTTTTGAACTTCAGCGCCGCGTTCGCCTGCTGGAGCTACTCACCTATGCCAGGGGGCCATCGCCTCGAGCGGGACAAACAATCAACGTCGTTCACTCTACAGCTTCCTCGCCGTGTAAACAGGTTGACGAGAATGATACATCGTCTGGCTTTTCCAGTTATAGGCTCAGCGACGTACTCCAGGGCGATCCGAAATCAAACCCATACCTCGAGCCGGGAGACATTGTGACTCTGCCGGAAGCGGACCAGGTCTACGTTGTTGGGAACGTCTTTATGCCGTTGACGATTTCACTGCGCGAGCCGATCACGTTGACACGCGCGATTGCGATGGCCGGCGGTCTCAAGCAAGACACTCGCAAAGACAAGATACGCGTGTTGCGTCAGGAACCCGGAACAACGATCAGAAAAGAGATCACTGTCGATCTCTATGCGATCGAGAAGAAGCGCTCTGAGGATCTGGCACTGGCGCCAAACGACATCATCGACGTACCAACCTCCGCGGGTAAGAGCTTTCTGCGTAGCCTAATCCAGGGAGTCGTTCCCGGCGTTGGACAATTGCCCGTACGCGTTGTGCCTTAAACAAAAAAACCACCACAGATTACACAGATTTTTATATTCATCTGCGTAATCTGTGGATGGCCTCCCTAATCCAACATTATGAAACCAGCCAAAGAGCTCGCTAAACGAGAGCCCGGTCTCGAGACTCTCGATCGACCAGTGGAGCCGCCCCAATCCTATAACTATGGCGTCGATCCCAACGCCGAAAACGAAGTGCACCTGCTCGACTACTGGCGCGCGATACGCAAGCGCCTCTGGTTGGTTTTGGGGATCGTGGCTCTCATCACGATGCTCGCAGTCGTGTACGTCGCGCGTAAGCCTGATTTCTTTGAAGCACAGGCGAGAGTGCAGGTCGATCTCGAAGATACAGGTTCACTCGTCAACCAGACCCGCCCGCTCTACGGTCCAGCCGACGATCCGATCTATTTCAACACCCAACTCCAGATTCTCGTCAGTCCAGGACTGATGCGGCGCGTCGTTCGAACTCTCGATCTCGAACACAATCCGGATTTCTTCAAAGGCAATCCGGCACAACAACAATCAACCTGGCAAACACTGCGGCGAATGGTTGGACTCGGAAGCACACCGCAAGACAACGGTCCAAAGGCGCCCGATCAATTGCCACTCACCACTACAGTCGCGCAGGCAACAGCGCGCGAAGATCTGAACGAAGCGAAGCGCCTGGCGCCGTATGTCAACACGATTCTCAGTGGTCTCAAAGTGGAACCCGTGAAAGAGACGCGCGGTTACTACAAGGAAACACGTCTGATTGATATCAAGTACACGCACACGGCGCCCGAAGTGACTGCGAAAGTCGTAAACGCCATTGCTGAGACTTACGTGTTCTCGAATCTCGAAAAGAGAACTGAAGCCAACAGCACTACCGGCGACTTTCTCCAGAAGCGAATCGCAGAGTTGCAGCAACAGATTCGCACCGCCGAAGAGCGCCTCGTCAATTACGCGAAGAACAATCAGATCATTTCACTCGATCCAAACCAGAACACGGTCGTCGAGCGACTCGCCGGACTCAACCGGCAACTGCTGGAAGCTGAAAACGATCGGAAAACCGCCGAGGCTGCCTACAACGCGGCCAAAGTTCCCGACGCCGCGAACGCATTAGCCGATGACGGCGCGAAACAGACAAACGAGATTGAAGGGAAGCTGAACGATCTGCGCCAAAAGCGGGCGCAACTCCTCGTCGACGCCACCGAAGAAGCGCCGGAAGTGAAGGAAGTCGATCAGCAGATCGGCGAGCTCGATCGTCAGTTGAAAGACCTGCGCAGCCGCAAATCGGCGACCCTGCTCACAAATCTGAACACTCGTTACCAGCAAACACTCGAACGCGAACAATCTCTGCGGCAGGCTTTCGAGCAGCAGCGGGCGCAAACGCTTTCGCAGAACGAAGCAGCGATCAATTACCGCATCATCCAGCAGGAGATCGAAACCAACAAGTCGCTGCTGAACGGGCTTCTCCAGGGCGCGAAGGAGAACGACGTTGTGCTGGCCGGAAAGCCAAACAACATTTCAATCGTCGATTACGCGCTTACGCCTGACAGTCCGGTTGGTCCAAACCGCGCACGCACAATCATCGCTGCGTTCTTCCTGTCAATCGGTTTGGGTCTCGGCCTCGCGCTGTTTTTTGAGTATCTCGACGATACGGTGCATTCGACTGAAGAAGTTGAACGTATGTTGCACCTGCCGGCGCTCGCAGTCATCCCGTCGGTGGGCGGCGCGACCCGGCGGCGTGTCTTACCGGGCACGATGGCTTTGCAGAAACAGAACGGAAATGGCCCCGGCAGCGCCGAGCTATTACTTAACGTAGACGGCCGCTCGCCGTTGGCCGAAGCTTATCGCCACTTGCGTACATCGATCTTGCTTTCGACCGCCGGCCGGGTGCCAAAATCTTTGCTTGTCACTTCGAGTTTGCCCGGTGAAGGAAAGACGACCACGGCGGTGAACACGGCGATCAGCCTGGCCCAGACAGGCGCGAGCGTCGTCATCATCGATGCCGACATGCGGCGGCCGCGCTTGAAGTCGATTTTTGGGATGCACAAACAAGAAGGTCTCAGCTCGATTCTTTCCAGCGATGCTTCCGAAGCCGAAATGCTCGGTATGATCACGACTGACGAAGCGAGTGGCCTCGATGTATTGAGCTCCGGTCCGATACCACCAAATCCTGCGGAACTGTTGGGTTCCGATCAGATGCGACGCTTGCTGGCCGCGCTTCAGGCGCGCTACACGCACGTGGTCGTCGATTCGCCACCCGTGAGTTCGTTTACAGACGGCGTCTTGATCTCGACGATGGTCGATGGTGTGTTGCTGGTGGTCCATGGCGGCAAGAGCTCTCGCCATATTGTGAGACGTTCAAAACAGCTCTTGCAGGACGTCGGCGCGAAAATATTCGGCGTGGTTCTCAACAACACCGAGGTTCAATCGCATGATTACTATTACTACCAACGTTACTACTACAGTAATCAGCAAACGAACGCCTGACGAAGAGCTTCCGACATTCCTGATCACACCTCCCAACCGGTGGATACCGCTTCAGCTTGCTGAGCTCTGGGAGTATCGCGAGCTACTGTATTTTCTTGTCTGGCGCGACGTAAAAGTGCGATACAAACAGACTGTGCTGGGTGCTGCGTGGGCAGTGATGCAGCCGCTCTTCATTATGATTGTATTCAGTCTGTTCTTTGGTCTCCTCGCCAAAGTTCCCTCTGATGGTATTCCGTATCCGATCTTTACGTTCTGCGCACTCATTCCCTGGCAGTTATTCGCAAACGCTCTAACGGAAGCGAGCAATAGTCTAATTGGAAATCAAAATCTTATTACGAAGGTCTATTTCGCACGGCTCGTTATCCCTATCGCCGCGGTTTTGAGTGGGCTCGTCGATTTTCTTATCGCTTTCGTCATTCTCATCGGCATGATGTTCTACTACGGGATCGTGCCTGGTTGGTCCATTCTGATTCTCCCCGGATTTATTCTGCTCGCGGTTCTGACGGCGCTGGCCGTCGGTCTTTGGCTAGCGGCATTAAATGTTCAGTACCGAGACGTTCGCTACACGATGAGTTTCCTGGTGCAGTTTTGGTTGTTTGCCACTCCAGTCGCGTATTCGAGTTCGATCGTGCCTGAAGATTGGCGAGTTCTCTACGGTGTTAATCCGATGGCGGGTGTGGTCGAAGGATTCAGGTGGGCGCTGCTGGGAAAATCTTCACCACCCGGCGCGATGTTGTTGGTGTCAGTACTCGTCGTTACTGTTCTGCTGGTTGGGGGGCTGCATTACTTTCGTCGAATGGAACAAGAGTTCGCCGATGTTGTTTGACGCTGCAATTTGCCACAAAGAAGCACAAAAGGCACACAAGAATCAACGGAAATCTTTTTTGTGCTGCTTGTGCCTTTTTGTGGCTGAAAGACTTTTGAGGCGAAGCTGACGCTACCTGTCTATGACTGAAGTAGCGATTCGCTGTGAATTGTTAAGCAAGAGATACGCGATCGGTCACCGTGAGCGGTATCGAGCCCTTCGCGACGTGATCGCCGAAACAGCGTCGAACCCTTTTCGTCGATTTCGAAAAGACAAAGCGGATTCGATCTGGGCGCTTAACGACGTTTCCTTCGAAGTGCGTGAGGGCGAGGCCGTCGGCATCATCGGCCGCAACGGCGCCGGGAAGAGTACGTTGTTGAAGATCCTTTCCCGGATTACGAAGCCGACTCGCGGACAGGTTCGCATACGCGGCAGAGTCGGCTCGCTGCTTGAGGTCGGGACTGGCTTCCATCCTGAGTTGACCGGGCGAGAAAACATTTTTTTGAATGGCGCGATTATAGGCATGCGGAAATCTGAGATCGTCCGTAAGTTTGACGATATCGTGGCATTTTCCGAAGTTGAGAAGTTTTTAGATACACCGGTCAAACGATACTCGAGTGGCATGTATATGAGGCTCGCTTTCGCCGTCGCGGCCCACCTGGAAACGGAGATATTAGTCATCGATGAAGTGCTTGCCGTCGGCGACGTGGCGTTTCAGCGCAAGTGTCTTGGCAAAATGGGCGACCTTTCCCATTCCGGCAGGACCGTGCTCTTCGTGAGTCACAATATGCAGGCGGTTCGAAGTTTGTGTAGCCACGCGATCTGGCTGGACCAGGGTCAGGTCAAGGCCTCAGGCACAAGCGCAAACGTGATAGACCAATATCTGGACGCTACGAGCCGGAACAAACAGGCGGGCGAATTGAATGAGACTCTGCATGCCATGCTGCCCGACTCTACGTTCCGAATGAACTACATCTCCCTTGAACAGGACGGAGTTACCGCCTCAACAATTCTGAGCGGCAAGCCGCTCGAGTTAGTGCTCGGATACTCGCTGTTCAAAGACACACCCGGCTTTCACATCTGCGTCTACCTGTTTGACGTTGAGGGCACGCTCCTGATTGAAACGATTCATAACGGGCACTCCGAAGAACC
>JBKPJS010000706.1:0-2277 GCA_046730815.1 Acidobacteriota bacterium | reverse complement strand
GTTCTACTCTCGCTTCCACGGCGTCTCGAGTTGCTGGCGTGGGCGAACGGGCAAAACGCGTTTGTAATAGAGGACGATTACGACAGCGAATATCGCTATGGCGGACGCCCGGTACCGGCTCTGCAGGGCCTTGATCAGGGTGAACGTGTGATTTACGTCGGCACTTTCTCGAAGGTTTTGTTTCCGTCTTTGCGCTTGGGATTCATGGTACTTCCTCAATCGCTCATTCATGCGATCGCGCGAGCGAAATGGCTGACGGATCGGCAATCGCCCTTGATCGAGCAGTGCGCCTTAGCTGACTTTATCAATGAAGGTCATCTCGAACGGCACATTCGCCGAATGAGGACTCTCTACGCACAAAGACGGCAGGCACTCGTTAACGCCTTCGACAAATACCTGAATGGTCGCGTGACGATGATAGGAGACGATGCAGGCATGCACCTGATGGTCAGGTTCACAACACAACTTAGTGAACAGGAATTAATTGATCGAGCTGCGACACGAGGTGTGGAGTTAACCAGCGCGCGGGAATATTACGTCGATACTCCATACAACAACGAGTTCATTTTCGGTTATTCGAATCTGACAGAGCGTCAGATTCTGATGGGAGTGCAAAAACTTTCTGAGGTTTTGCTGTGACAGATCTTTGATTTCTGTCCAAAGGCAGCACCTGAAGACCTATGAATGATGAAGCATTAACAGTAGCTTGTCGGTTAACAACCGCAGAATTGCAGGAGCGCAGGCGCTCGGTCCTGAATGTGGTGAGAAGTGCGGTTGAGGAAACTGTCGAACTCAAAGATGGCTTTGCTTATCGTTTTCCGTCGAACTCGGATCTGATTAAGCAATTAGCAACTCTGGTCGAATTGGAGCGACAATGCTGTCCGTTCCTGCGGTTTCGCACAACGGTAGAGGCGGCTGACGGTCCAATATGGCTGGAGTTAACGGGACCGAAAGGCACGAAAGAATTTCTGGCGAATCTCTATACTTGATTAACCCTCAGTTAGGTCTTGGCTGATTTAATCTTCTCGCAGCGTCAACCTCATGCGCGTAGCCCATAAGTTAGGCCGCTAATCCCAAACGAGCGTCGGCGCGATTTCGCGGAAGTAATGATGTCTCAAGCTCTCCGCCCACAACATGCGCAAGAATCGCGTGCAACTGGCGGAGACCTTCGGTGAGCGCTGCTGGTCCAGGTTGCAGGATGTACGTGGACTTTATCTCATAGACGTGATCGTGTCGGATGGCGCTGATTCTGCTCCAACCATCGCGCGAGCGAATTAGATCTTTCTTAACCTGTCGACCACACCACGACCCGATGATGACTTGCGGATCGCAATCAATTACATCAGCCGAGTTTAAGATCCTATTCTTTGCGCTTTGTTGCTCGCGTAATTCGGGAAAGATTGAGCTGCCGCCTGCTACTTCTATTAATTCGTCGACCCAGCGAATGCCCGAGATAAGCGGTTCGTACCATTCCTCAAATAAGACGCGAGGCCGATAAGCAAAGCGCGACGCAGACCGGGCGATCCTTTCCAGGCCATCTTCCAGCTCCGCGATGAGCCGCAATCCTTTGGTTTCGGCGTTTACGATGCGACTGATGGTCAGAATCATCTCCAGGATTTCAGTGATGCTGCGCTGATTAAAAGTGAACACCGTGATGCCACGTCTAATCAATTCGGCGGCGATGTCTGCTTGCAAATCGGAAAAAGCGAACACGAGATCAGGTCGGAGCGCGAGTATTTTGTCGAACTTGGCGTTAATAAACGCTGAGACCTTCGGTTTTTGCCGCGCTTCAGGTGGACGTACTGTATAGCCGGATACGCCCACGATGCGGTTCTGTTCGCCTAAGAAATATAGTGTTTCAGTTGTTTCTTCTGTCAGGCATACGATTCGTCGCGGGAATGATTGAATTTCCTTTTTCACTGTCGCTTCTCCTTCGTTGCCGTCGCAATATTCATAAATTCAATGCGCGAACGATGAGCTCTAGATTCATATTCCGCCGAAAATGATCGGCGAGGGCATCGTATCGACGTTCGCGCTCGGTTGCGGGATCGCAAACGCTTATCGTGGTTCCATTCTTTCCACATAACCGATGCCAGTGAGTTAACAGCCACTTCAAGCCATCAGCCGAATCGAACAATCCATGAAGATACGTGCCCATCACGTGCCCTCCGTCGCCAATGGCGCCATCGTCGTGCCATTCAGCATCACCGAGGCGTTGAAGCTGAAGCAGTGGCTGCACATTTTGGCCGAGCGTGGTGTCGCCCAAATGAATCTCAT
>JBKPJS010000705.1:0-1747 GCA_046730815.1 Acidobacteriota bacterium | reverse complement strand
GCGCGCGAGACGTGCGGTTCGAACAGCGTCTTCCGCTGAATAGCAACCCGCGGTGTTTGGCAGGATCTGAAGCGCGGGATTCAAAAAATCGAGAAAAGATTCGCTGCTGCGATCGAGTGGCACCCGCCTGACGGCCACCGTCACCATTTCAGCCCCCGACGCGTCATGCGCGCGCCGCATCTCTTCGTGACTTCGGTATTTGCCCGTGCCGATGATCAGGCGCGAAAAAAAAGCGCGACCAGCGATGATTAGTGTTTCACGAGTTGCTGTTGCTGTACTCATTTGTCCCTTTGTTTACCCTCCGCCGACGAAGTGAACAATCTCGATCCGATCGTCGTCCTGGAGCATAGTACTGCTCCAGTCGCTACGACGCACGACGGCGCGATTAAGTTCGATGGCGATTCTCGCCAGGGGAAGGTCAAGCTGGTTGATTAACTCTGCTAAGGAAGGGGTGCCGGAGAGTTCTTTGCTTTCGCCGTTTATGAAAACACGCAAACTTCTCAACCTCACTGCGCCGGGTGAATAATGCGTCGAAGCTCGGCAGCCTGATCTTTCGTCACTGCACGCACCAGCACGGCAGCCCGGCCGGACGTGAACTGTGGAATCTGTGTCGCTACACTCGCCACCCCGTCACTCTCTGTCTTCAAAGAGTAGATTAAAGGCCTGAACGTGGTACCCAGAATCTTCACCGACACAGCGGCGTTCGCCAGCGGCTTCTCTTCGCCTCCAACACGATTACTGATGTGGACCCGCAGCGTGTAACCTTGTCCCGAATGAAACTCCTCATCATCCAGGAGAGTTATCGCTAAGCCGTCTTCAAGCAAAACCTCACTCGCTAACTCCTCGGGCTGCGGTTCCTGCGTTTCCGCGAACTCTACACGCTCCTCGATTAGCTCAAACTGTGGCTCGGGCTCAGCTTCTTCGAGGGTCGCAGCTTCTTCGGCGGACGCTATTTCTTCAGGCGGCGGCGGAGGCGCCCACTCCTGCGCGATCGGCCAATGCTCGATCTCGAAAGCTTCTTCTACATTCGCCGGCGCCGATGCTTCAACTTCCACGGGGACTTCGGGAACAATCTCTTCCTGAACTGTCGCCTCTTTCCGGCGGCCGCTCATTTGTTTTAGATCGTCTATTCGCCCTGAGTGGATCGCCGCACAAATCAGACGGTGCTGGCGCTTCAACCTTTCCGCGAGCACTTCGTCGCTAAACCCTGACGCGATCAGGTCCGCGTAGGGCGAACGCTTGCTCGCCAGGATCGTACCGCCGGCATAGACGAGTGAGAGGATGATGGGCGAGTCGAGGCCCTTGTCCTCGGTCTGCACATGATAAACAACTCCATCATGCTCGATATCGGTGTTGAATCCGGTAATCACTGTTTCGAGGACTTACGGTCCCAGTGTCCTAAGTTGAAAATCGGGAGGCCGATCAAACCCACTCCAAGGCGGGTTTTCCTGAACGGTAACACAAGCATTTTTTCACGGTCAATCAGCATTTTTCCTATGTGATCCCTGCGAGAAAGCTTGCTTGACACCCTTGATCACTTCGACTAGCATCAGCTTGTACAATGATTCTCAATCTCGTGGATCGAGTAGCGCTGACCGCACAGGAATTAGTCTGCGGCCGGTGAAGGTCTGTTTGGAATGCCGTTTCGCCTTTACGATTACTTGCCGATACTGCTGATGTTCATCGTCGCCGCGGGCTTCGCGGTGGGCAACATTCTCCTCTCTCAATTCGTCGGGCAACGTAAGCG
>JBKPJS010000704.1:0-6307 GCA_046730815.1 Acidobacteriota bacterium | reverse complement strand
GTCCCGACCACAGACGTCACCGCTGCAGCCTCTGTACCTTCCTCGTTCACTTCGCACAACGCCTTATGCTTAACCGGCTTTGCACGAAAAGTCATTTAAGCTACATATCGTTGCGGCTTTGCCGCCGGATGTGAGGCGAGGCTATGCCTCGCCGCTTGAGTTCACTGAGGTTGGGGCTGTGCCCCTGGTTCGGCCTTTGGCCCAAAAAAGACTTGGGGCAGAGCCCGAACCAGGGTCACAGCCCCCACCTCAGGGAACGCTAGCGGCGAGGCATAGCCTCGCCTCACATCCGGCGGCAAAGCCGCAATGATATCCGTCTTAAATGACTTTTCCTGCAAGGCCGCCTCAAACGTAATGGCGTCTAGGCTTAGCTGAAACGATTCGACCTCAAAAAGCATAGTAGATGTATATCCCGGTGGCGCTGTACGACACCGGGCGTGCGTAAGTTTGTCCACTAACAATCATACTTCCCACGAACTTCTCAAGGAGGTGCTAACAACATGAGTATTATCGATACTCCATTCAACACGGAATCCAGCATTAGCTGTCTACAATCCAAAGGCGTTCGCACTGTGATCCGCTATTACAACTTTAGTAACTCAAGCGTCTTTCCCCGAAAGAGGCTCGAGCTACCAGAGGCAGAAGCGCTAACCGCAAACGGAATGCAGATCGCGGTCGTCTTCCAGCAGCGTCAGAGTCAAGTAGCAGATTTCAGTGAATTGAAAGGTTTCGCTGCCGGTCGCACCGCCTTTCGCCACGCACAACACAATATCGGCCAGCCGGCCGGCTCAGGCATCTATTTCTCTGTCGATTTCGATGCCAGCAACAGTGAGATAAACAACAACGTCGCTCCGTACTTCGAAGGCGTAAGAAGAGCATTCACCGAGGAGAGTGGCGGAAACCCGGAATACCGTGTTGGTGTGTACGGATCAGGGTTAGTTTCTTCTACTCTGACTCAGCGAGGGCTAATCGAGCTCACCTGGTTGGCGATGTCACGAGGTTTTCGAGGCACGAAACAAGCGTTGGACGCTGGCGAATTTCACCTTAACCAACTCGCTCCGGCCAGTACGCTCTGCGGACTAGGTGTTGACTTTAACGATGCCAACCCAAATCGGCCTGACTTTGGCGCCTTTACAATAGATGTTGATGCGGTGATCCCGGTTCCACTCGTTACTACAGGCGACCAGCAGAGAGTTACGGCTCGCACTGGTCTACGCTTGCGCGAAGGCCCTGGGACGCAATTCGAGATAATCGGCAGTTTGAACTTTGGCCAGATCGTATCCGTGCTCTCAACAACTGACGGATTCGCTCGCGTGGATGTGGAAGGTGATGGGCGAGTTGACGGCTTTGCTTCCGCCGCATTCCTCGAACGCGTGTGAATAAAGGTACTTCTAAGCAAGAGGATCTCTCGCGCAAAGACGCAAAGCCGCAAAGCGCTACCGCGCTTCTAAAGGATTTCTTTGTGCCTTTGCGCCTTTGCGCGAGAAGTATTTTTCTTTCCAGAGACTCTGAAGATACTTTTTATTAAAAGCTCCTTCAGCCTCTAGTCTCACAGTCCGAAGGGATCGAACGGCACGCAAGTCTCTGCCTGAGACACAAAGGATAGAAAGATGCCAACCTTTAATTTAGGTGAAAAATGGCTTAAGGAATTGCAGGGTGTGCACGCGGACCTCGTTGCGGTTGTAAAGCGCGCCATAAAGTTGTCAGTCCAGGACTTCGCTGAAACGGTTCGTTAACACGACGTTACCGCTCAAAATCTACTTACCTAAGAACAGTGTGTAAGTTATTGAAAAGATTTGGTAGCGCATACGGGACTCGAACCCGTGATCTCTGCCTTGAGAGGGCAGCGTGTTAACCAACTACACCAATGCGCCGCAGTAGTGGACTCGGATTATAGGTGCGCCGCTGGGGCGTTCGCAAGCCAGCCATAGGTTAGCGCGAATTACACGCATTACTCCATGCGACCCCGCGCTAAATTGTGGCTGATTTTGCTATACTGCACGCCGCTTGATCGCTAGCCTATCCCATCGGACGCGAGAACTTCACCCATGAACATCGTCGTGTTGCGGGAAACACAAGAGGGTGAAGCACGCGTCGCGCTCATGCCCGAGTCAGTTAAGAAACTCATCAGCCTGGGCGCGAATGTGCACGTCGAGAGCCGCGCGGGCCTCAACGCCGCGCGCACTGACGACGACTACCGCGAAGCTGGAGCTGAAATAAGCTCCGATAGAGAAGCTCTTCTCGCCGACGCCGACGTACTCGCCGCTGTAAACCGTCCTGGTCCAAACGATTTTGCGCGACTCAAAACCGGCGCTGTCGTAATTGGTTTTCTACGACCGCTCGACGAACCTGCCGCTCTGATCCCCGCAGTCGATCGAGGTGTCACTACTTTTTCGGTCGAGTTGATTCCGCGAATTACGCGCGCACAGGCGATGGACGCACTCTCGTCAATGGCGACTGTCGCAGGTTACAAAGCCATGCTGATCGGCGCGGCGCACATTCCGCGAATGTTTCCATTACTGATGACCGCCGCCGGCACTGTGCCGCCTGCGCGTGTGCTCGTGCTCGGCGCCGGGGTGGCAGGGTTGCAGGCGATTGCCACAGCGCGACGATTGGGAGCGGTGGTCGAGGGTTACGACGTACGCGCCGCTGCAGGAGAGCAAGTGAAATCGCTTGGCGCCGCCTTTCTCGAAGTCGATCTGGGTGGAATTAAAACTGAAGACGCCGGCGGCTACGCAGTCGAGCTATCTGAAGAGGCAATGAATCGCGGACGCGCGTTGATCGCCGAACACGCGAAGACAGCCGATGTGATCATTACTACAGCACAGGTGCCGGGCAGGCGCGCTCCGCTGTTGATCACCAAAGAAGCGGTCGAAGGGATGAAGCGTGGTTCGATAATCATCGATCTCGCCGGTTCGACCGGTGGCAACTGTGCGCTCAGCCAGGCAGATGTGACAGTCGAACGCGATGGCGTAACGATTATGGCGCCCACGAATCTCGCAGCGACGGTCCCAGTGCACGCCAGCCAGCTTTACTCACGCAACGTAACGTCATTCCTGTCGCTGCTGATAAAAGAAGGCCAGTTGCGAATTGATATGACCGACGACGTAGTTGGCCCATCCTGCGTAACGCATCAAGGTGAAGTCATACACCAACGCGTCGCAGTCGCTTTACAAGCTCAACCAGGTTAGGAGCAGATTCGATGCCGGCAGAAACTTTAATCTCCGCGCTTTACGTTTTCGCGCTCGCGGCGTTTCTTGGCTACCAGGTGATCTCGCGAGTGCCGCCGTTGCTGCATACACCTTTGATGTCGGCCACCAACGCAATCTCCGGTATCTCGCTCGTCGGTTCAATCGTCACCGCGGGGGCGCATTACAACACCGTCAGCACAATTCTCGGTTTCATCGCCGTCGTCTGCTCGACTACCAACGTCGTCGGTGGTTTCGTCATTACTGATCGGATGTTGAAGATGTTTAAGAGAAAAGAGATCGCGAAAAAAGAGTAGAGCCACAGATTTCGCGGATGCAAACCTACTTCATCGAATTCAGCTACCTGCTCGCTTCAATCCTCTTCATCCTCGGATTGAAGGGGATGAGCCATCCCGAAACCGCGAAACGCGGTATGCATCTCGCCGAGTTTGGCATGTTGATGGCCATTATCGGCACGCTGATGCACCACGAGATTGTCACTTACACGTGGATCCTCGCGGGTCTGGCAGTGGGGTCGGTTGTAGGACTCGCAATGGGCGTGTGGGTACCGATGACGGCGATGCCGCAACGGACCGCGTTGTCGCACGCGTTTGGCGCTTTCGCCGCAGCACTCGTCGGCATCTCCGAGTTTTACAAGAGTAACGGACATCTCGAGACCATCACCATGAGTGCACTCGGTTTCGAAGTGATGCTCGGCGCGCTCACAACTACTGGAAGTCTGCTCGCGTTCGCAAAGCTGCAAGGTCTCGTGCGCGGCACGCCGATGACTTACAAGGGCCAGAATATTTTCAACATGGCCCTGCTCGCGGTGACGATCGGAATCTTTGTTTACCTGGTTGTAGTGCCGGGCTCGATGCCGCTGTTTTTCACGATGGTGGGTTTAGCGTTCGTCTTCGGACTGTTGCTGGTGATGCCGATCGGATCGGCAGATATGCCGGTGGTGATGTCTCTGCTGAATTCTTATGCCGGTCTGGCCTCCGCGGCAACTGGATTTGTACTCTCAAACAAGGTCTTGATCATCGCTGGGACGCTTGATGGTTTTTCCGGTTTCATACTCTCGATCCTGATGTGCCGCGCGATGAATCGTTCGATGACCAACGTTTTGTTTGGCGCTTTCGGAAGTGCGGCGACAGCAGCGGCCAGTGGCGAGCAACAGGGGTCTATGCGCGAGGTTGGTCTCGACGACATTGCTACTCAACTCGCGTATGCGAACAAGGTTGTATTCGTGCCTGGCTATGGACTCGCGACGGCGCAGGCGCAACACGCCGTGCGCGAGCTCGCAGACGTGCTCGAGAAGCGCGGTGTCACCGTCAAATACGGAATACATCCAGTGGCGGGCCGCATGCCCGGACACATGAACGTGTTGCTCGCCGAAGCAAACGTCCCCTATTCATCGCTGTACGAACTCGAGCAGATCAATCCGGAATTTCAGACAACTGATGTGGCGGTAGTGATCGGAGCAAACGACGTCGTCAATCCCGACGCACGCGACAATCCGGGAAGTCCGATAGCCGGCATGCCGATCCTGGAAGTCGATCGGTCGAAGTCGGTGGTGGTGTTGAAACGCGGCCAGGGCAAGGGTTTTTCCGGTCTTGAGAACCCTTTGTTTTTTAAGCCGGTAACAGGCATGCTTTACGGCGACGCGAAAGACACGTTGACCCGGTTGGTGCAAGCAGTCCAACACGCGTAACGAAAAGCAGATCTTTAAGCCGACCCAGGCTAATCGGTTTCGATGGAGCATTCATGCGAAGATTCTTAGCTGCACTCGTATTCACGAGTCTGCTCGTCAACACATTCCCCGCAACTTACGCACAACGCACACCGCAGAAGTCCAAAAAGGCGGCCGTATCCGTCACAGCCCAACGCGGCGTCGATACAATTTCCGCAGACCAGATCAGAGACTACTTGACGTTTATCGCTTCCGACGAAATGGAAGGACGTGACACGCCTTCGCGCGGACTCGATACAACCGCAAAGTTTTTGGCGCTGAACCTGGCGCACTGGGGATTTAAACCGGCGGGTGATGAGGGTAGTTTCTTTCAACGGATCGAGTTGCGACGAAGTCGCGCCGATAGTGGTGAAACAAAAGTCGAATACCAGGGACGAACACTGACAGCGGGAACCGATTATCTGCCGGCCGGTGGCTCGGGCAATGTCACCGGACAGCTTGTTTTTGCAGGCACTGGCTGGTTTGTTAAGTCAAAGGACATCGACGCTTACAAAGACATCGATCCAAGCGGGAAAATCGCAGTGATCTTTGGCGCTCCAAACATACGGCCGCAGGGTCTCACGGGCGCCGATCTGGGTAAGCAGGGTGAAGGATTCATGAACGTAAATGATTACGCACGCAGCAAGGGAGTCGTTGGTCTAATCTACGTTCCTGATTTTCAATACCTCGCAAACTGGCAGCGCAATCGCGCCCTACTCATGCAGCGCGGGGCGACGGTAGTTGCTAAGTTTCAACCTGCGCAAAATCCTTCAACCGTGCCGTCCATCGTCATCTCGCCTGAGATGGCCAATGTGATCTTTGCCGGTGAGCGCCAGTCGGCTTCGGGAATCTTCAATGCATCTTACGGAACGACGCTGCCGGCGCCATTTCTGATGAACGAGCAGAAAAAGATAACTCTCAATATCGCAAACAACACGGAGATAGTTCCAACGCAGAATGTCGTTGCGGTATGGGAAGGCGGCGATCCGGTGTTGAAGACAGAATATGTCGCTCTGGGCGCCCACTACGATCACGTCGGCATCTGTCCTCCTGCCGGTACCGACACGATCTGTAACGGGGCCGACGACGATGGCTCAGGTACGACTGCACTGTTGAGCATGGCTGAGGCACTGGCCAGGGCGCCCACGCGACCGAAACGGTCCGTGTTGTTCGTTTGGCATTGCGGTGAAGAGAAGGGGTTATGGGGTTCGAGATACTTCACCCAATTCCCGACAGTGCCGCTCAATCAGATCGTGGCGCAGCTCAACATCGACATGATTGGTCGAAGCAAGAAAGAGGGCGATACGAATCCGCGCAACGCTGCGCTAACCGGGCCTGATTCGGTTTATCTCATCGGCTCGACGATGATGAGCACCGAATTGGGCGAACT
>JBKPJS010000703.1:0-1780 GCA_046730815.1 Acidobacteriota bacterium | reverse complement strand
GTGCGGGATTACGCATTGCAGAAGACGATGCGCGCGATGGATTTGGGCGCCGAGTGTGGCGCGAAGATCTTCGTATTGTGGGGCGGGCGTGAAGGTGTGGAGACGGACGGCTGTCGCCGGCCGGATGAGGCAGTAAAACGATTACGAGAAGCCCTCAACTACCTCTGTGAGTATTCCCTGGACCAAAAATACGATTACAAGTTTGCGCTCGAGGCTAAACCAAACGAACCGCGTGCCGACATCTACATGCCGACAACCGGCGCTTATCTCGCCCTTATTGCAACGCTCGACCGCCCGGAGATGGTCGGCGTAAATCCTGAGGTGGCCCACGAGCACATGGCGGGGCTCAACATGACGCACTCCGTGGCCCAAGCCTGGGAGGCAGGGAAGCTTTTTCATATCGACCTCAACGATCAAATCCCGGGACGCTACGATCAGGATTTGCGCTTCGGTTCTGCAAATCCAAAAGCTGCTTTCTGGCTGGTGAAGTTTTTGGAGGACGTCGGCTACTCAGGGCCGCGACACTTCGACGCGCATGCGTATCGCACTGAGGATTACGATGGCGTAAAGGATTTCGCGCGCGGTTGCATGCGCACTTACCTGATCCTGAAAGATAAGGGTGAGCAGTGGAACGCCGATCCGGAAATCAAAGCTCTGCTTGCCGAAATTTCCGAGACGAGCGGTGATGGACGCGGCAAAAAATTCTCGCAACAGCACGCCGGCGAATTGCTGTCGGCCAATTTCGATCGCGCTGGACTAGCTGCAAAGGGTTTGAGGTATGAGCGGCTGGATCAACTAACGATGGATATTTTGTTGGGCGTCAGATGAGCCACAAAAAAGCACAAAAGGCATAAAGGAAGGTGTTTTGTTGATGTCAACAATTCGAAAGTCAGTTCAAGTAATCGTCACTGTCATACTGCTCGCACTCACAGCGATTGGAGCTGAGAGGTGGTCTGAGCAGAAGGCGCGCGATTGGTACGCGAAGCAACCGTGGTTGATTGGCAGCAACTACAACCCGGCCAGCGCAATTAACGAGCTGGAGATGTGGCAGGCAGACTCCTTCGATCCTAAGCGGATCGATTTGGAATTAGGCTGGGCGGAAGGTCTCGGGATGAACACGATGCGCGTCTATCTTCACGACCTGTTGTGGCAGCAGGACGCTGAAGGCTTCAGGCGTCGACTCGATCAGTTTCTAACCATCGCCGCAAAGCACAAGATTCGACCGATCTTCGTACTCTTCGATTCGGTTTGGGATCCGGATCCGCAACTCGGTAAGCAGCGCGCACCTCGTCCTGGAGTTCACAACTCGGGTTGGATGCAGAGTCCAGGTCGCAAGGCGCTGCAAAATTCGTCGGAGTATCCGCGGCTCCAGGCTTACGTGAAGGGTGTCGTGGGTGCATTCGCGCGCGATCCGCGCGTGCTCGCCTGGGACATCTGGAACGAGCCGGACAATGAGAATCCTGGCAGTTACAACGAGCTGGAACCAAAGAACAAAGTCGAGCTGGTTCTTGCCCTGCTACCGCAAGCGTTTGCGTGGGCTCGTGAAGCCGACGCGCAACAACCCTTAACGTCCGCTGTCTGGAAGGGTGATTGGTCCACGCCGGAAAAAATGACCGCGATGGATCGTTTGCAGATCGAATTGTCAGACGTCATCACCTTTCACAACTACGATTCACCGACAGAGCTGGAGAAGCGGATCAATTGGCTGAAGCGTTACAACCGTCCGCTGATTTGCAGCGAATACATGGCGCGCGGCAACGGCAGTTATTTCTTCGGCTCG
>JBKPJS010000702.1:0-1898 GCA_046730815.1 Acidobacteriota bacterium | reverse complement strand
AGCGCAAACATCGCAATCTTGAAGCCTTCGCCTTCTTCACCGACCATGTTTTCCTGCGGCACTCGCACGTCCTGCAATGAGAAATAACCAGTGTTCCCGGCCCGAATGCCGAGCTTGCCGTGAATCGTTCCGGAAGAGAAGCCATTCATGCTGCGCTCGACAATAAAACATGACATTCCGGTGTGATCGCGACGGCGTCTCTTCTCTTCGTCGGTCCAGCAAAAGAAAAGAAAGTTATCGGCAACGTCAGCCAAACTGATCCACATTTTCTCGCCGTTCAAAACCCATTCATTGCCTTCGCGCCGGGCTGTCGAACGCGCTCCCACAACGTCCGAGCCTGCCCCGGGTTCGGTCAAACCATAGGTGGCAATCTTTTCACCTCTCGCTTGTGGCGCCAGGTATTTCTGCTTCTGTTCCTCTGTACCCCATGTGTAAAGCGTTAGTGAATTCAAGCCGGTATGGACCGACATCACCACGCGCATGAAAGTATCGACCGCCTCGAGTTCTTCACACACCAAACCCAACGAGATGTAATCGAATCCAGCGCCGCCATATTCCTCGGGAATGCAAACACCCAACAGGTTCAAGGCGGCCATCTTCCTCATCACTGAAGGCTCAAAGTGCTGCTTCTCGTCCCATTCCTTGATGTGCGGAGCCACTTCCTTTTGCGTAAACTCGCGCACGGTCTGCACCAGCGCCTTGTGGTCTTCAGTCAACTCAAAATCGATCATTTCGTTACTCTTTTCAATCAGGTGCTAAAAATGACCGCACATCTTACCCAAGACCAAACTCCAATGTCCAAAGTGATGCATCCATAGATTACGCAGATCTCTGTGTAATCTGTGGAAAGGGCTTTTTGCTATACTTCGCGGCATGCCGAAGAAAAATCGAGCGGGTGACGTGACGACAGTTGGTCTCGTGCAAATGAGTTGCGTCGAGAAGCCTGAGACCAATCTCAAAAAAGCCATCGCAGGCATCAACGATGCAGCGAAACGAGGCGCACAAATCGTCTGCTTGCAGGAGCTCTTCCGCTCCCAGTACTTTTGCCAGACGGAAGACATACAGCTTTTCAAACTGGCGGAAACTATTCCCGGGCCGTCGACGGAAGCTTTGAGCAAAGTCGCGCGCCAGCGGAAAGTCGTCATCATCGCCTCACTGTTTGAAAAGCGGGCCGCCGGCGTCTATCACAACACTGCGGTTATGATCGATGCTTCGGGGGAAATAGCCGGCAAGTATCGCAAGATGCATATCCCGGACGATCCTCTGTATTACGAGAAGTTTTATTTCACTCCCGGAGATCTGGGCTTTCAAACTTACGACACAACCTACGGAAAGATCGGGACACTCGTCTGCTGGGACCAGTGGTTTCCCGAAGCCGCCCGGCTAACTGCGCTGGGGGGCGCGCAGTTTCTCTTCTACCCCACGGCGATCGGCTGGCTGCCCGATGAGGAGCCGGAAATGAATGAAGCGCAGCACTCCGCCTGGGAAACGATTCAGCGTGGTCACGCGATTGCGAATGGAGTTTATGTCGTGGTCGTCAATCGTGTCGGTAGTGAAGGAAAACTGACTTTCTGGGGCCAGTCGTTCGTTGCCGATCCATTCGGCAGGATCGTTGCAAAAGCCGCGGCCGACAAAGAGGAAGTGCTGGTAGTCGAATGTGATCTCTCGAAGATCGAAGAGACGCGGCAAAACTGGCCTTTCCTGCGCGACCGCCGCATCGACGCTTACGAAGGGCTCCGCTTTCGCTTTGGTGGACCTCTATGAAGTACGGCCCTTTGGACCTGATCGGAAATATCGGCGTGGTCGTGCTGATGATCGCCTACCTGCTGTTGCAGTTGAACAAACTACGCAGCGACGCACTTGCTTACTCTGTTCTCAACGCGGTAGGCGCAAGCTTG
>JBKPJS010000701.1:0-3836 GCA_046730815.1 Acidobacteriota bacterium | reverse complement strand
GACCTGTCGTCGCCGCTGTTGAAGCGCGTGTGAACCTTGCTCCGGTGTCGTAGAGGTGCGATGCTCGATCGTAGTAGGTCTTCGCGTCGTCAAACACTCTCTTGCCCGTATCGCCAGCAACATCCCGAACAGCCTTCCCGGCCTTCTTCACGTTCTTGACCGTTTCGTTCGCGGCCCGCCGCGCAGCTTCAGCAACTTCCTCATCTTCAGTCTGCCGTTCGGCTTCCGAGCGCAACTTTTCGGCGCTGCTGGCCACGGTTTCAGCCCCGCGCTTCGCAGCTTCACCAACCATATCGGAAATCGCAAATTTCTCATCGAGCTCGCGGGCCTTCCGCCGCGCTGCCTGTTGCCACTCGTCAAACTTTTCCTTGTAGTCAGCCATTCTATCCTCGCGATACAACCCCTATATTTCCTTCGCCTTGTACGTCGCCCGCAGCCATCGAGTTCGATTTCGAGCCTCCCATGGCGACGACCTGGTCGCGGCCGTTTCGCTTAGCTTCGTACAACGCCACGTCAGCCGCTTTCAGGATATCAGCAGAAGTTTGCGCGTCGCTTGGACATTCTGCAACTCCAAAACTCCCCGTGATGTGGCCGGCCAGGGGAATTTCCAGCGCCTTGATCGCCGCGCGCAGTCGTTCTGCGACTTCAAGACCGCCCTCCTTGCTTGTTTCAACGAGGATTATGGCGAACTCTTCTCCTCCGATCCGCGCAGCCAGATCAATACCTCTGGTCCCTTCACGCAGGACCCTACCGATGCGACGGATTGCTTCATCACCAGCGTCGTGGCCGTAACTATCGTTGAGGTTTTTAAAACTGTCGATGTCGAGCATCAACAAGCTAAACGGATGGCCGAATCGCGCCATCCGGCCCACCTCGCGTTCCAACTGACGTTCGAATCTCCTGCGGTTTGCCAAACCAGTCAGGTGGTCCGTGAAGGCCGCCTCTTCACAAATGTCCAAATAAGCTTTGAACTCGAGCAGTGTTCTCGTTCGCGCAAGCAAAAGGTCCAAATCCGTGGGATCAGTAATGTAGCCCAGGGCGCCAACTTCAGAAGCTCTCCTCAAATCTTCCGATCGACGGCCAGCCGCAGTTTGCATGATCACTGGAATAAACTTCGTGACGGGGTTGCCCCTGATTCGCTGGGCCAACTCGTAGCCATTCATGCGAGGCATCATCACGTCAGTTATTACCAGGTCAGGCTGATACGAATCGATGGCGGCAAGCGCTTCAACACCGTCTGTGGCGGTGGTTACGTTATAGCCCGCGAGACTCAGTGCGGCCTCAATCAGCGCCAGTTTATCCGGGTTATCATCGACGACTAGAATGTTGGATTTTGACTCCATAACACGATAAAAATTGGACCGTTATTGTTCTTGCACGCCTTTGCGCTTCATGCTACAGTTCGGGGCTTCGGTAAGTTCGTTCGTACCTGTACTCGCCATAAAATCGCGTCAATAAGATTCAATCGAGAGATAAACAACCCTGGGAAACATCATGCGGGTTTCCTTACCATCGTCGTAGAACAAACCCGCATCGGACCACTTTGGAAAAGAGCACTGCGCTGCCATAAACGATTCAAGCTGGAAAACTCTGACTCGATGCCCAAAAGGACATGGAGATGAATGCGCCCCAGGAACAAAAGCGCGCCCGGGATTTAACTCCCGAAGATCGCGCTGAAATAATCCGCCAGTTGGATTTTGGCTCAACACTCCCTGACGCCCTCATTGCCGACATGGCTCGCAATTCAGTGGTCCTGGATTTTCGCCGCCGCCGTTTTGTTTACCGTGCGGGCGAACCAGCAGACTGCCTGTATGCGATCGTTCATGGCCGAATAAAGCTCTGCCGCATCGAATCTGATAACGGCCGCGAAGCCGTAATTGATATCCTTCCTGAGGGATCCTTATTTGGGGAGTCAGCTCTCTATTCTGCTGCGGGGCAACGGGCAAACTCTGCAATCGCCTACGAAAACTCGAGGCTCCTGCGGATTCAGGTCGGGGATTTCAAACGGGGGATGGCTGAGGAAGACCGCCTTCATGATTACACTTTCCGCTTGATCGGTCAACGACTTGATCACGCCGAGCGCCGGCTCGCCGATTTTGCGCTGAACGCTATTCCCGCGCGCCTGGATAGTTTACTTGCCGATTTTTCCTTGCGTTATGGAGTCTCCGAACCCGAAGGTGTGCTTATCGATATTCCCCTGCCTCACCGTGAAATAGCCTCCATTGTTGGCTCAACCCGCGAAAGTGTTACAGTGCGCTTGAATGCCATGCGCCGCGAAGGTACGATCGCTTTCGTCAAACGACGAATACTGATCAAACGACCGATCTCTCTACAATGAGACGTGGCCGTTCGTGGCTTCAAGATTCATGAAATGCCCAACCTGCGGTAAGCCGGTCGCGTGGAAAGATAATCCCTTTCGTCCCTTCTGTTCTGAGCGGTGCCAGCTTGTCGATCTCGGCCGGTGGGTTGAAGGTGAGTACCGCGTCCCCGGTGAGCCGCTCCCCCAGGAACAAGATGAAACCTCTTGGGTCGCGAATGACGACGAATGATTGCCAATTGCCAATTGCCGATTTCCAATTGAAAGCAAGATCAAATCGCCAATTGGCAATCGGCAATTGGCAATACATGCTGCTTCTCGTCTTCTGCTGTTTGTTGGCAGGCTGCAACGGCACTGACCTGAGCAACTCCAACACACCGGTGATCTCTCGCGCACCAAATACCACTTACCCAATGCCACCCTTGAAGAACACGTCTCTCGCCGATATGGGATGGGCGCTGGCGGATGGCAAACGGTCCATCGTTTCCGAACACAAAGGAAAGGTGCTGGTGATGGATTTCTACGCGACCTGGTGCGCTCCGTGTCGCGATAGTATTCCCCACCTGATTGGTCTCCAAAAGAAATATGAAGAACAGGGCCTGACCGTCGTAGGACTCAATGTTGGTGGACCAGGCGATAATGAACGAGTTCCGGCCTTCGCAAAACAGTTCGGTATTCAGTACGCCCTCGCAAAGCCTGACGAAGATCTCGTAAGCTTGCTCCTTTCAGATAGTGATGCGATTCCCCAAACGTTTGTTTTTGATCGTC
This sequence comes from Acidobacteriota bacterium, assembly GCA_046730815.1. Classification (GTDB taxonomy): domain Bacteria; phylum Acidobacteriota; class Blastocatellia; order Pyrinomonadales; family Pyrinomonadaceae; genus PSRF01. The sequence continues at coordinate 751 of JBKPJS010000701.1, read as the reverse complement.
AAGGCAAGCTCGTGAAACGTTTTATCGGTTACGACAAGCAAGCGGGTGAAAGCCTTGAACACACGATCGAAAGTACACTGAAAACCACCGCTCCCTGAGTTGTTACGACAGGTCCAAATCTTTTGAGAAGAGCAAAAATTCTAATTACCCTTGGTCCAGCTTCCCGCGAGCCGGACATCGTGGAACAACTGATCGCCGCCGGAGCCAACGGCGTGCGCATCAACATGTCGCACGGAACTCACGAAGAGAAAGCCGTAGACATTGAACGCGCGCGCGCGGCAGCGAAGAAACTCGGGCGTCCCATCGCAGTCCTCGTGGATCTTTCGGGTCCCAAGATCCGCACCGGCGAATTGAAAGACGATCAGCCTGTAAAACTGACGCCCGGCTCATCTTTCACCATTACGACGCGAGCAATCCTCGGAGACGAACACCAGGTTTCCACCAACTACCACGACCTTCCACGTGTCGTACAACCCGGCACACGGATGTTGCTCGACGATGGCGCCTTGTCGCTGATTGTCGAAAGCACTGGGGATACAGACGTCATGTGTAAGGTCATCGACGGCGGCCTGCTCGGCGAGCGTAAGGGAATCAACTTGCCTGGAGTCGCGCTCCCGATTGAATCACTCACTGAAAAAGATATCGTCGATCTCAAGTGGGCAGTCGAGCAGGGCGTCGAGTACATCGCACTTTCATTCGTGCGGCGCGCCAGGGACTGCGAGCGCGCGAAAAAACTGATCGAGGAAGCAGG
>JBKPJS010000700.1:0-2808 GCA_046730815.1 Acidobacteriota bacterium | reverse complement strand
AGATCACACAGGAAGCACTCGCAGAAGAGGACGAGCCTGAAATAATTCTGGACCACGCTGAGCAAGCGATCTTCCAGCTTGCCGACGAACGCATCCGGCAAGGGTTCATGCACGTCAAACCAATCGCGGAGCAACTGCTCGAAAAAGTCCAGGAGATGGAAGGGCGAGCGGCCGTTTTGACCGGACTCACCACCGGCTTTCCCGATCTCGACAAGATGACTTCCGGGTTGCAGAACTCCGATCTCATCATCCTTGCTGCCCGGCCTTCGATGGGAAAAACCAGTTTCGCTTTAATGCTGGCTGAGAACGCGGCGATTCAGGCAGGCGCAGTGGTCGGTGTTTTCTCCCTCGAGATGTCGAAGGAGTCGCTCGTGATGCGCATGCTCTGTTCGCAGGGCAACATCGACGCGCAGCGCTTTCGCAATGGCTTTCTTTCACGACTCGAATGGGCGCAGATCGCGAAGTCGCTCGGCATTCTTGCAGACACGAAGATCTTTCTCGACGACACGCCGGGCCTGACTGTGTTGGAGATGCGCGCGAAGGCGCGTCGACTCGCCGCGGAGCAGAAGAAGTTGGACTTAATCATCGTCGATTACTTGCAACTGATGTCGGGTTCGGCGAAGCGCGTGGAGTCGAGGCAACAGGAAGTGTCGCAGATCTCAAGGGAGTTGAAAGGACTGGCGAAAGAGTTGAACGTGCCGCTGGTGGCGTTGTCACAGCTTTCGCGCGCGCCTGAGTCTCGTTCGGATCACCGTCCGCAACTCGCGGACCTGCGTGAATCGGGAGCGCTGGAGCAGGACGCCGACGTGGTTGCGTTCATCTTTCGTGAGGAGCAGTACAAATCGCCTGAGGAGCGCGAGGCGATGCCGGAAGATCGAAAGAATGTGGCCGAACTGATCATCGCCAAGCAGCGCAATGGTCCAACCGGGACTGTCGACTTGCGCTTCACGCCGTCGAGCATGCGTTTCGATAATTTGTACAGGGATTCTTGATCCACAGATTACACAGAACTGATCTCTGTAATCTGTGGATTAGTTCTCAAGCGCTATTAAGGCCTTTATGGCCCTCGCGGATGTGTCGGTCGACCACGGCAGCGAGATCGCGGAGTCTTTCATCCGTGAGGATTTGCGAGTTAACCAACACCTTGATTCTCGCATCTGTCTTCTTAAAAGTGTCAAAAACAGAGCGAAAACCTTCGTGGGTAAGAATTTCAAAGCGAGTTACCGTTTCAGCAGTAACCGCAACGGCTTCTGCAGCATGCCCAGCTATTTCTGAGGCATGCGCCGCAGCTTTGAAGGCTTTCGCCATTTGCTGGTCAGTCGCCGCCTGAGCTTCCTGGAGTTTCTGAATATCAACAGCAAACTGGGCCTGCTGGTTGATGATAAATTCCGCTTTTCTGTCGAACTCTTCGTTAGTCATTATGAGGATCGATTCTCCTTAAACCGAGGTTTGAGGAGAGTGTAACACAGCCGTGTGAAAGTGAGTGAGGCGAGTTTAAGGCGGTGATAGTGTACAGTAAACTAAAAGCATGTCTCATCTCGAGGGCCAACAAAACAATCTCGCCGGGCGACCCACCTGGGCCGAGATCGATCTCAACAATCTCGCTTCGAACTTTAACCAGATCAGGAAGCGTGTGAGTCCTGCGGCTCGCGTGATGGCCGTGATCAAAGCCAATGCGTACGGGCATGGAGCAGTTGAGTGCGCACGCCGATTGGTTAATGAAGGCGCGGATTGGTTCGGCGTGGCGCTTCCGGAAGAGGGAATTGAATTGCGCGCTTCCGGCATCGCACAACCAGTGCTCTGTCTCGGAGGTTTCTGGCATGGACAGGCCGGCGCCTCCATTCAGCATCGATTAACTCCCGTTGTTTATCGTCTCGACATGTTCGAATCGCTGAATCAGGCGGCTGCGGATGCGGGAGTCGTCGCCGACGTTCACGTCAAGGTTGATACAGGGATGGGACGGCTGGGAATTCGTTTCGATCAGTTAAGCGAATTTGTCGCGGCGCTGGAGCAATTCCGCAACGTTCGCATCGACGGTTTGATGACTCACCTTGCCGCGGCCGACGAGGCAGCCTGTGAACCATTAACTCACGATCAGGTTCGTCGATTTGAAGACGCGGTCGTGGTTTTTCGTGAACACGGCTATCGCCCGACTTACCTGCATCTCGCAAACTCTGCCGGAATCTTTGGTCATCGTGACGCCTGGGGAAACATGGTCAGGCCTGGTGGCGTGTTGTATGGGTTGTGGCGCGACGTCCTTCCGCCTTCAACTCCAGATCCTGAACTGCGGCCCGTGATGTCTCTGCATTCGCGAATAAGTTTGCTGAAGTGGGTGCCGCCCGGTGAAACGATTGGGTATGGCTGCACCTTCGAAGCTTCGCGCCGGAGTTTGATCGCGACCGTGCCGATTGGATATCACGACGGCTACATGCGAGGGCTGTCAAATCGCGCTCACGTCATTGTGCGGGGTATGTACGCACCGGTTGTAGGGCGAGTGTCGATGGATCTGACGTTGATTGATGTGACTAACGTTTCCGGTGTCCAGGTTGACGAGCAGGTAACGTTATTGGGTTGGGATCGGCAAAACGCTGAGCTTAAAATACCGGCGGAAGATCTGGCGCGCATTTCCGGAACGCTTTCGTATGAGGTGACGTGTGGTGTGGCCGAGCGCGTACCGAGAATTTACGTTTGATCATTTATTGACTACGCCGCGTAGCGTTTACTACTATTCCAGTCCCTCGCGGAAGCCGGACATCGGCTAATGTAAAAAGGAGATCCCTCTTAAATGACTTACACGGTAAAGCCGGG
>JBKPJS010000699.1:0-10604 GCA_046730815.1 Acidobacteriota bacterium | reverse complement strand
GCTTCATCATCTCTTCGCCAACCTCACGCTCCGCGACTTCCCTCATCGTCGCGGCAACAAACTCGAGATCGGCGTTGTAAGAGATCTGAAATTTGATCTCGTTCCAGATGTAAGGAAACAGCGGCCACGTATAGTTGTAGACCGGCGTGTTTAGCACACTCGAATTAGGAAACTTGATGATCCTGCCGCTCGGATGTTCAGTGGAAAGATAATCGCCTCCGAATTCCCACAGCGTCGTGTCAAGATAATTGACATCGATTACGTCGCCTGTGGCAGTGCCAATCTTGATTCGATCGCCAACGCGGTAAGGCTCACGCACCAGAATGTATACCCAGCCGATAAAACTCGTGATTGGTGTTTGCAGTGCGAACCCGAGTACCAGTGAAAGCAGGCCAAATGAAACAACAGCCGTGTACCAGTTTTGAAAGAAGATCGTTAAGACGAAAAAAGCGACGACCAACCATAAGACCAGCCGCGAAACGCGTTTCAGGTTGTACTGGTAAACCGCGTTCTGCACTCGCCCGACAAAGTAGACATCGATGAGCCGAATAATCATCAGGCCCACGACGAGCACCGCAAACGCCAGAATGAGTTTCTGAACCAGCGGGTAGTTTTGGGCGAAGCCGGGAAAGCGAGACTTCAGCAACTGGTAGAGCGCTCCCAGCCCTATCAATAAAATAAATTGCGTGCCGAGCAAAAACTTGTCACGGGTTCGTGCCGCAGGCCTCTCGCTCTTTTCCGCGGGTGTGGCTTGCTGCAACGCTCGCTGCACGTCGGCGTCCTGCTTAACCTCCTCGACTTTTCTTTCAAGTTCGTTCTTTTTCATTGATTAAGACCTTCGATCACGATGCGCGCAACTGTGGGAATTATCTCGCGCTCGTTCGCGTGATCGGTGGTGAACGTCGCCAGCACGAACTTTGCGCCATTGGGCATTTCGATGTAGGCCACGTCGTGTCGCGTGGTGCTGGTCCATCCGGCTTTGGACCACAGCCGGACTCCTTCGCGTCCCTGAAGCGCGATGCCGGTAAAGCCGTGTCCCTGGTCATCAGCATCGCTGCTTTGGCCCGTGTATTCTCGTTTCAGCAGGTCCATCATCTGTGCTGTGCGTGCTGGATTTGCGGCTTTTCCAGTAACGATCTCCACCATCAAACGAGCAGTGGCGTCAGTGGTCAACTTGTTGCGGTTCTCGCCGTTCGGTCCACGCGACACGCGTTCACGTCCGTAGGCGTCCTCGCAAAAGGTCTTCTGGTTGACGTTGATGTTGGTGTAACCGAGTGAGGCGAAGTAACGATTGACGGCGTTACGTTGATACTGCCACTCTTCCATTTCTTTTGGTGGCAACTCGTAACCGCCGGTCGTGTGCGTAAGCACGTCAACGACGTATTGCGTCGCCTCATTTGATGAGTCGACGATCATGTCGCGCAGCGCGCGAGTCAACTCCGGGGTTTGCTCGATCTTCTTGTCTTCGAGCCAGCGGTGGGCGGCTACCAAATAAAAAAGTTTGACTACACTCGCGGGATAGACCCGTTCGTTGCCGCGAAAGCTTGCAGTCAGCGGGCGCTTCGGATCGCGCAGATCGATGAGTGTGATCGAAAGCTGGTCCTGCTGAAGCTTCTTGTCGGCGAAGCGTTCAAGTGTGGTTTTCGCGGCTCGATTAACGAGATCTTGTAGCGAAGTTTGTTGCGCAGTGGCTGAAAAGCCAAACGACAAAAGGAGGCAAAGTGGAAGTAAAGTTTTGATCGCCATTGTGTTTTCACACTATTATGCTTTGTTCGTTCTGAGCAAGCCTATCTGTGTAATCTGTGGATAAAAAACCAACGCATGCAGAACCCTGACGCAGATCTGGTTCGCGGCATACGCCGCTGGGACCTGGTCGCGATTTGCATCAACGGCATTATCGGCGCCGGAATTTTTGGCCTTCCCGCAAAAGTTTACTCACTAATCGGCACTTACAGCCTGATCGCGTTCGTAGTCTGTGCGCTGGTTGTTGCCCTTATCATACTTTGCTTCGCCGAAGTAGGCAGCCGCTTTGACGAAACGGGTGGTCCATATCTCTACGCACGTGAGGCATTCCAACCGGCTGTCGCATTCGAAATTGGGTGGCTGATCTGGCTTGCCCGAACCACTGCGTTCGCCGCCAACGGTAATCTCCTGATCAACTATCTTAGTTACTTCTGGCTCTCGGCCACGACCCCATTCTGGCGCACTTCAATCATCGTGTTCGTCGTTATCGTGCTGGCGATTATCAATGTACTGGGAATCAGGCAAGCAGCATTTGTCAGCAACGCATTCACGATCGGTAAGTTGATACCGATCATACTCTTCATCGCTGCCGGCTTGTTTTTTCTAAACCCGCAGGCATACGAATTTGGTCCGAGTCCGACGACCGGCGCTTTCTCACAATCAGTATTGCTGCTCGTTTACGCGTTTACGGGATTTGAGATGGCAACTATTCCCGCCGGCGAAGTACGCGATCCGCAGCGAAGCTTGCCCCGAGCGTTACTGATTGCGATCGTGTTGGTTGCCGTTCTCTACATCATGATCCAGGTGGTGTGTGTAGGAACGCTGCCTGGGTTGGCCCAATCACAGAAGCCTCTGGCTGATGCGGGCTCCCGCTTTTTGGGAACGGCCGGGGGTGCAATCATCTCCGCGGGCGCGATCATCTCCATAACAGGTAACTTGAACATCCTTTTGTTATCAGGCTCGCGGCTTCCCTTCGCGATGGCGGAGCAAAAACAATTGCCGGCGTTTATCGGCAGCATACACAGACGGTTCTTTACACCTTACGTGGCTATTTTGATTACCGCCGGATTGATGCTCTTTCTAACTCTGAAGAGTTCGTTTGTTGCGGCTTTGACGATCAGTACCATCGCGCGCCTTGTGACTTACGGTGCAACGTGCATTGCGCTACCGGTATTTCGCGCGCGGCGTGAAACGCCTGCGCCGGCGTTTCGCCTGCCGGGAGGCACAGTCATCGCTATTCTGTCGTTGTTATTGATTATCTGGCTGCTGCTGAATAGCACGTTGCAGGAAGCTAAAGCAGCCGCACTCGCAGCGTTAGCGGGACTGCTAATTTACGGTGTCTATTTTGTGGGGGCGGCCCTCCGTGGCCGCCCGTCGTCGTTTAAGCGCCCGTAATGAAGACGGGCGGAGTGCCGACCCTACAAAGATATCCCTTATGCAGTTAAACTATCGCCATTCTTGGCGTGAATAATCTAATCGACAATCTGAGCGGAATCGTAGGGCGCGAGCACGTTCTATCCAAACCTGACGAGCTGCTGGTCTATGAGTGTGATGGTCTGCCGCAACACAAACATCGCCCGCGCGCCGTAGTCTTTCCTTCTTCTACTGAAGAGACGTCTGCCGTGATGCGCGAGCTCGCGCGAGCGCAGGTGCCGTTCACACCGCGCGGCGCGGGTACGGGACTTTCAGGCGGGGCACTTGCACTCAATTCCGGCGTAGTGATCGAGCTTGCACGCATGCGAAAGATTCTTTGCATCGACGTCGAGAATCGTCTCGCAGTGGTCCAACCAGGCGTGGTGAACCTGCACGTATCGCAGGCCGTTGCACCGTTTGGCTTGTATTACGTTCCGGATCCTTCGAGCCAGCCAAGCTGCACGATCGGAGGAAACATCGCCGAGAGCGCGGGCGGTATTCACTGCTTGAAGTATGGGACGACGACGGACCATGTGGTTGGTTGTCGCGTAGTGCTTGCCGGTGGTGAGATCGTCGATCTCGCTGTTGATTCACAGGGTTACGACTTGCTGGGAACGTTTATTGGCTCCGAAGGAACTTTCGGCATTGCAACTGAGGCCACACTGAAGTTGGCCCAGATACCTCCGGCGGTGCGCACTCTGCTCGCAGAGTTTGGTGAAGTAAACGATGCGAGCCATGCTGTTTCGGCAATCATTGCTGCCGGTGTAATGCCCGCGGCGCTCGAGATGATGGACCGCGAGATCATTCGTGCCGTGGAGGCGAGTGTGTTCGCCGCCGGATTGCCGCCCGATGCAGGGGCTGCGTTGCTGATTGAGTTGGACGGTATCGAAGCAGGTCTCGACGACGAAGCAGCAAAGGTCACGAGCATCTGCATGGAGTATGGCGCTCGCAACTGTCGCCACGCACGTGATGAAGCTGAGCGAAAGAAACTTTGGGCGGCGCGCAAGGGGGCGTTTGGTGCTATCGGACGCATCTCGCCTGACTCCATGATCCAGGATGCAGTCGTTCCACGTTCGCGTCTGCCTGAAGTACTAGGCGCTGCTTACGACATTGCAGCGAGATATCAACTGCGGATCGCTAATGTCTTTCACGCAGGCGACGGCAACTTACATCCGCTAATCTGTTTTGATTCTCGCTTTCCCGAGGAAGTCTCGCGCGTACGAGAAGCGGGCCGCGAGTTAATGGAAGTTTGCGTTAGAGCGGGTGGGACGATCACTGGTGAGCATGGTGTGGGGTTGGACAAACGCGAGCTGTTGCCGCTGGTGTTTTCCGATGCGGATATGAATGCGATGTTGAGTGTTCGCGCGGCGTTTGATCCGTTGGGTCTTTGCAATCCGGGAAAGATCATTCCAATGCTGCGCGGTTGCGGCGAAGCGAAAGCAATCGACACACTGGGACCGCAGGCATCGCACTTGCCCGCAACCGCTTCAAGCGCGCCGAAGCCAGCACGACCATTGTCGTCATTAGCCCAGATCGTAGGCGAAGCCAACATCTCGTCGAACACGATCTTCCCAGGCTCGACTGAAGAGGTCTCCGAGATCCTGCAACTCGCTTCGCACGAAGGCTGGAGCGTTGTACCTGCCGGTGGCATGACCTGGCTTGCGGCGCAAAACAAATCCGCGCCGAATCTTATCGTCAGTACAAGTCGTCTCAACCAAGTCATCGAACACGAACCCGCGGATCTCATCGCGATCGCTCAAGCTGGTGTCACACTCGTCGACTTCAACGCGAAGCTCAAAGAGAATGGTCAATGGTTGCCGCTCGACCCTCCTGACGACGGTCGTGCAACGATTGGCGGAGTGGTCGCGACTGGTCTAGGCGGCGCACAACAATTCGGCTATGGTCGCCCACGCGGCTCAGTGATCGGCATGAAAGTCGTGTTGGCTGACGGCAGCATGATCAAAGCCGGTGGACGCGTCGTGAAGAACGTTGCTGGTTACGACTTGTGCAAGTTGTTTACAGGCAGTTATGGAAGCCTGGGAATAATCACTGAAGTCAACTTCAAGCTACGACCTCGTCCTGCGAGCGAAACTACAGTCCTCACAACCGGAAACATCCGCGATCTTCTTTCAAGCGCGCGTGCGATTTTACAGGCACGTCTCTTTCCTGTTGCCGCGGAAATTGTGTCTCCAGCTTTCGCCAATCGACTCGGCGTTACAACTAACGAATCTGCGTTGCTAATTCGATTTGCCGGAAATCAAAAAGGTGTTGCTTATCAGGTTGAGGAAGCTCTTCCGAAGCTCGGCGATGCGGAGGTGGTGTCCGAGGATAGTGAACTCTGGCGGATGGTTGCGACAGCTTCGTTCTGGAATGACTGCGCATTCAGTTGGCGGGCCAGCGTTCTTCCGAGTGAATTGTTGAAGTTTAGCGATGAGCTGGCTGAGGTTTATGATAAGACATCAATCTGGCAAATCGGAGCGTTGGATGGACGTGTCATTGTGTTCGCTAAGGATAAATCAAAGCCTGTGGCGGCAACTCCCTTGATGCAACGAGTCAAGCAGCAGCTCGACCCTTTAAATATTTTGCCCCAGATTAACGCTGATTGGACGGATCAACCATGAGAAGACTGCGGCTCTATTTACTTCCAATTCTGCTCATCGTTCTTAACGCACCTGTCGCCTCGCTCGCCGCTGCTCGCGAACCGGTTCGCGCTAGGCATGGAATGGTTGCGTCGACGAACGAGGTCGCGTCGCGTGTTGGCGTTGACGTCATGAAGCGTGGCGGCAACGCTGTCGATGCTGCTATTGCGGTCGCCTTTGCGCTCGCAGTCACACACCCGGCCGCCGGAAACCTTGGCGGCGGTGGCTTCATGATGATTCGTCTAAAAAACGGAAAAACAACCGCGATTGACTATCGCGAGATGGCTCCCGCTGCTGCCCATCGCAACGTCTATCTGGACAAAAACGGCAACCTGATTGAGGGCGAAGGTGGTTCACTGGTTGGCTATCGTGCAGCGGGTGTTCCCGGGACAGTTCGCGGTATGGAGCTGGCGCTGAAGAAGTACGGCTCGGGCAAACTCACTTGGGCACAACTCGTCGAACCCGCACGACGTCTTGCCGCAAACGGCTTTGCAGTTACTTACTCATTGGCGCGTTCGCTGCATGGAAATCGCGAATATCTCGAGAAGTATCCGGAAACGAAACGAATCTATTTGAAAGGCGGCAAGTTTTACAATGAAGGCGAGATGTTCCGGCAGCCGGAGCTTGCCGCTACGTTCGCGCGCCTGCAACAGTCTGGTCCAAACGAGTTTTATGAAGGCGAGACCGCGCGACTGATCGTCGCCGACATGAAACGCAACAATGGTCTCATGACGATGGACGACTTGCGTGGCTACGTCGCGAAAGAGCGCGCCCCTCTGCGCGGGAGCTATCGTGGTTACGAGATCATCTCGATGCCGCCACCTTCCTCCGGCGGCGCGGTGTTGATCGAAATGCTCAACATACTCGAAGGCTTCGATTTGCAAAAAATGGAAGCGAGTTCGTCCGACCGCTACCATCTCATGACCGAGGCGATGCGACGCGCGTTTGCGGACCGCGCCGAGTACATGGGCGACAGCGATTTTGTGAAAGTCCCTGTGGCGGGACTGATTGATAAATCTTATGCGACCACACTGCGTAAGACCATCAACACAGATCGCGCTTCGACCAGCGCAGAAGTGCGCGCCGGCCGTCCAGCGGGTTACGAGTCGGAAGAGACGACCCACTTCACAGTCGTTGATGCCGAAGGAAACGCAGTCGCAAATACCTACACGCTCAACAACTCATACGGCTCGGCGGCGGTCGCGAAGGGCACCGGAATTCTTCTCAACGACGAGATGGATGACTTCGCTGCAAAGCCCGGCACGCCAAACCTGTATGGCCTGATCCAGGGCGAGCGCAACGCTGTGGCGCCTCGCAAGCGTCCGCTGTCTGCAATGACGCCGACGATCGTTCTTCGCAAGAATGGCAGCCTCTGGTTTACGGTTGGCAGCCCGGGTGGGCCAACGATCATCAACACCGTTCTCTGCATCATCACCAACGTGATCGACTACGAGATGAACATTCAACAGGCGATCGACTTCCCTCGCATTCATCACCAGTGGCTGCCCGATGAACTCGTGGGCGAACCCTTCGGATTATCAGGCGACACGCAGCGCGCTCTGACCTCGCGCGGCCACACGCTCGCCAAGCTCCGTTATCTTGGCGACGCCGAAGGGATCATGATCGAAGAAAAAACCGGCATCCGCCTCGGCGCCACCGACCCCCGACGCAGCGACGGCCAGGCAGTCGGGTATTAGGTACAGCCAGCGTACCCATGTGCTTTAGCATATTCCCAGATAGCTACATCATCGGAATCGCGCAAACCGACTTCTCTGAGTGCACACTCTCCGCATAGATGTCAGCTAAAAGGCGTGGCAGGCGTGGTGAGAGATTCTGATCAAACAGCAGTTTCATGCTCAGGTAACATAGCCAGCTTACGCTCCCTGTCAGCCGCGAAAGCTAAGCAAGCCTTAATATCTTCCTTTGTGAGGTCGGGGAATTCCGCAAGAATCTCTTCTTCACTCATTCCACCGGCGAGATATTCGAGCACATCAGTGACGGTCATGCGCGTTCCGCGGATTGTTGGCTTTCCGCTGCGCTTACCCGGCTCGATTCTGATGATCTTGCTATAATCCATGTGCGAATGATAACAGAACCACCTTTTCTTGCAAGATTCTCTACCGCAGCGGCGCCTGTTGAGCGACTAGCAGCCGTAATCTTTTGGCAACATCACAACTCACAACTGTATTAGCTCGTGAAAACGAGAAGCTGCTGGCATGCATTCATTGCGGCTTGTGCCTCGAGGCGTGTCCGACTTATGTAGTCACGGGGAATGAGAATGATGGACCGCGGGGGCGGCTTTATCTTATGCGAGCTGTAGCTGAGGGGCGTCTGGAGAATACGTCCAGCGCTTTCGGAACGCATATCGATAGATGTCTCGGCTGTCGCGCTTGCGAGCAAGTTTGTCCTGCTGGTGTCGAATACGGTCAATTGCTCGAGGCCAGTCGTGAAGTGCTGCTGCATGCGCAGCCGAAGTCTGACATGGCCAACAAGATGTTGCGGCTGGTGCTGCGATACGTGTGGCAGTCGCCCATGCGTTTGGGGATCTTCTTTGGTGCTTCGCGACTATTTCGCGATCTCGGACTGGCCCGGCTGTTACTAAAAACGCGTTTGCTATCTCGGCGCGCGGAGTTTGCGCTTGCACTGCTGGAAAGCTCACGTCCAGCATTCCAGCGTGGGCCAACAACGACCCCACCCGATGAAGGCGGTGAGAACGCATTATTGTTTTCAGGCTGCGTCGGCGAAGGTTTGTTTGCCAGAGTCAATCGAGCAACGAAACGTGTGCTGCGTGCTAATGGCATCAACGTCAACACACCAAAGGGCCAGGTTTGTTGCGGTGCCCTGCACGCTCATGCCGGCGATCTGGAAGGCGCCCGCGAGCTTGCTCGCAAAAATATCGCTGCTTTCGCTTCAGACGCGCCGATCATCACCAATGCAGGTGGTTGCGGCGCCATGCTAACTACTTACGGACATCTGTTCGCAAATGACAGAGACCTCGCCGAGCAAGCCGCGAACTTCAGCAAGAGAGTTCGTGACGTGAGTCAACAACTCGCGTCTTCCGGAATGCGCGACACGCCCGGTACAGTTGAAACACAAGTAACCTATGACACCTCATGTCATCTTCTCTACGGTCAACATGCTGGTGACGCATCAGAAAGGATGTTGCGTACAGTGACCGGTGAAAAATTTGTCGCGCTCAAGGGCAGCGAAAGATGTTGCGGCGCTGCGGGCATCTACAACCTCCTGCAACCTGACATGTCTCAGCGAGTCTTGAACGAAAAGCTGGACCACATCAGAGAAACCAAAGCCGCTATACTCGCGACCGGCAATCCCGGCTGCCAGATGCATATCGGTGCGGGCGCCTCCCTCGCGGGGATGTCTTTACGCGTTTGTCATCCCATCGAGCTGGTGGACCAGGCGTACGAGCGCGCCGGCTTCTACAAAAATAGCCATAAATAGATCCGTGGTGATCGTTAAAAATATCCGTGTAGTCTGTGGTTAAGCTTTAAAGGCGATGTCGCCGCCGACGATGGTTAGCTTGACGTTGTGATCCTCGTCCAGCGCAACCAGGTCTGCGCGCTTTCCAACTTCGATTGATCCACAAATGTGATCCAGCCCAAGCAGACGCGCAGGGTTTGAAGAGGCCATTTGCGCGAGATCTATGTATGAAACTCCGAGCGAATCCATCAGTCGGACGGCGTCGAGCACGCTAATCACTGAGCCCGCAATACTGCCGGAGGCATTAGCCGTGCGGCCATTTTTTACCGATATCGTCTCGCCCCAGATTTGATAATCACCGTCGCCCTTCCCTGCTGCCGCAATTGCGTCACTAATCAGACTGATACCTGCCGCGCCTTTAATTTTCACTAGCAAGCGAAGCATGAACGGATCGAGATGAATGCCGTCGGCAATAACATCAAAGGTGACGTCTTCACGTGATAGTCCCCACGCGATTGGTCCAGGAGTGCGATGATGCAACGGCGCCATCGCATTCATGAAGTGCGTCATGTGACGAGCACCCGCATCACACGCCTCGGACAAAACTCTTAAATCGGCGCGTGTGTGACCGATTGAGATCACCCAACCTCGTGCTTTCAACTCACGCACCAGCTCGACACCACCGCTGACTTCCGGCGCCATCGTGATCATTCGCACCGCGTTCTCCGGCACCGGCAGTGAATGCAGATCTTCCGGCCCCGAGTAAGTTTTAAAGTATTCGGTATGCAACGCGCCGCACTGCGCCGAGTTAACAAACGGACCTTCGTAATGGACACCCAAGACTCGCGCCCCAGGATTTTCCTTAGACTCCGAGATCGCGCGTACCGCACTCGCATAATTTTCATCACTCGCCGGCACAAACGTCGGCAACCAACCAGTCACACCTTGCGAAGCTAAGTAATCGGAAATTTCGTGAAGCCCTTCCGCGCTCGCCTCCATGACGTCAGAACCAACTGCTCCATGAATGTGAACGTCGATAAAACCAGGAAGAACAGTCAAACCGCCAAGATCAATACGATCGACGTCACGATCAACATCACTCTCCTCAATAGCCGAGATGTAGCCCTTTTCAATAAGAATCGATCCGTGCTCGATGGCCCTATCCGGCAAAACAACAGTCGCGTTACTAAGGAGCAGTTTTTCTGGAGAGTGATTCATGTTCGGTGCTAGTTTACGCTAGAATTCGCTTGGTTTGTCATGAGAACAGCATCGCTTCTTGTCTTAACTTGCTCGATATTATTTTGCACGCACATTTGTGTAAGTGCTCAAGGTATCAGTGCTGAGTGCACACCAGCCCAGGAACAACTCAAG
>JBKPJS010000698.1:0-1429 GCA_046730815.1 Acidobacteriota bacterium | reverse complement strand
GATCAGCGTCTCCTGGCTCGTCACCGGCGTTGTCCGGTTCAACAACGCCGAATACTGCGGGACCCTTAAGCTCGAGTTCACCATCAAGTACATCGGTCGAGAGCGGACATCAGAATAACGGCGGCCTGACATCGATCAGGTGGTGGTACTGGCTGTTGGCTGCAGCGCTCCTGCTTCTCTTGTTCAAAGCGACCGGCTACTTGTTTGCGGCCAAGCCGACTTTTACCGCTTTTTCTGATCCAGGAATGGCGGCAATCGGCAACGAAAAAGGTCTCTTGCCGCTCGACTTCCAACTACTTCTCAACCCCAATGTGTCGGCGGGTGATTATTCAGTTACGAGTGAAACGCCGTTGGTCACGAATACCGAGAAACTCGAGAACCGACAGGTGTTAGAGATTTAAGGAGACGGCAATGACAGAAACTCCGGTTAAGAAAGAAACCAAAACTGAACTGGTTACAGTTGCCCGAGCAGACGAAACCAAAGCTGATGCACCGGTCACAATTGCCGAAGTTTTCGATTTGCCCAAAGAAGGAAAGGCTGATTCACAACCGGATCGCTGGCAAGTTGTCGAAGAGCGCATCAAGAAGGAAGTGAAAGACGTGAAGTTTCCGGCGGCGCTTCATGATCTCGGACCCAAAATTTGTGAGCTGTTCAATGTGCCGCTGCCGGACGTGATGGTCACGTCGTGGAAAAAAGTTGGCGGTTTGCAGGCGCTCCTCGAGAAGTCACGCAACTCGCCGGACGAAGTTATGTACCTTGAGCTGGCGCAGCACAGCATCAACTCGGAACATAAACCTCACCTCGAGATGCGCATTAAGGATTTGCCGGTGAAGAAGATTGAGTTCCTCGTAAAGCTTGTTTTCAATCTGAAGGGATTTGTCCTGAAGATAAAATCCGGCGCAATTCAGGAAATCCAAACCGGCGCGTGTGAAGTGAAGGGAACTATCTCGTACGCGGGAAATGTGATCGCCGAAAAGAAACTGACTCCAATTAAACTCCCCGGTACTGTGCGCGTGCCGGCGGCGCTCGGTCTCTTCCAGATACCATCGCCGCAACAAACGAAAGCAGCGACGGCAACCTAAGCTGAACCCGTTGCGTCGACGTTTTATGTTGAGTGATCCGCTCCGCGAACTACTCCTTCTTGTCCCAGCCTGCGCGCGTGAGGACGTTTATCGGCTCGAGGCCCTTTTGCCTGAGCGCCGAGTTTATTCCGCCGAGCTCCCGCGCAATCCAGGCATCGAAGTCCTTGACCACATCGCCGAGTTCGCGCGCGATCGCATCTGACCGATCAATTTGGGTTTGGGTCGGGCGCCCTTCATAGTTGCTTACGTTGCCGTAAAGCTCCGTCAAATATTCACGCAGACGCTGTTCGCCCGTGATTGCGCCGCCCTCCTTGGTTGCGACGATGCGACGGCGCAGTTCGTCCAC
>JBKPJS010000697.1:0-4488 GCA_046730815.1 Acidobacteriota bacterium | reverse complement strand
GGATGATGCTGCTCCTCGCTTTGCTCTTCTTCCGGAATATCTATTTCGTCGTCAACAGTAGTGCTCATAATGCTTTGTTAATAATAGTCGGTGAACTTCTTCTCTGTGCAATCTCTGTGTTCTCTGTGTCTCTGTGGTTTTCTCTGGCCAAAACAACCACGGAGACACAGAAAACACAGAGGTTGCACAGAGTCTTACCATCTAAAACTCTCCGCCCGCCCGAGCGCGGCCGCGAGATTCAGTCGCGCAGCGTTGTAAACCGCGAGCGCTTCAACTTGCGCGGCACGCGCGTTTGCAAGAGACGTTTGCGCGCTGATTACCTCCAGGTTATCCGCCACACCCGCACGGAAACGATCTCGCGACATCTCCAATTCCCGTTGCGCCAAACGCAAAGCCTCATCGGCAGCGCGCACTCGCTCGATAGTCGTTCGCAACGCGGAGATAGCGAGACGCACATCTTCCTCGACCTGACCGCGCACGCTTCCAAGCTGCAACTCCGCTTCGCGCTGGCGACTGGTGGCCACCGTCAAACGTCCCTGCATCAATCCGCCATTAAAAATCGGAACGTTCAGTTGGACCGCAACTCTACGCGTCGGTAATGCTGTGTCAGTTGGAGTGATTCCGCTGATACCGTAATCGCCGACAAATTGCACGGAAGGCAGCAATTCGCCCTGGACCGCTTTTCGCTCCAGACTGAACATGTTGACCTGTGCTTCCGATATCAGCACTTCCGCGCGGTGAGATAACGCATCAGTTACGGCAGTGTCTGACTGAGGTAACGATTCCGGTGTGAACACCAGTGGATCTGTTAGCGTCATTGTGGAACCTAAAGGCACACCAATCACGCGCTGAAGGTTCAGCAGTGCTTGTTCAGCCATCGTTTGGGCCTGAGCCAGGCCAACACGCTCTTGTGCGAGACGAGTTTCGGCTCGCGTGACATCGACCCCGGTAGCAACGCCGGCGTTTCTCTGGTCCTGTGCCAATTGAAACAGCGCGGTAGCGAGGTCGACATTCGCTTGTGCCGCAGCGACGTTGCGATTGCTTCGTAAAGTTTCCAGATAGGTCAGAGCTGTCGCCTCTGATACCTGCTCACGCGCAAGACGTTGCTGGAACTCCGCGATGTGCACACCTTCACGAGTCGATTGGTAGTTTCGAATTGCACTGAAATCCAGAATGTTCTGCACCAATCGCGCACGTGCATCGAAATTGTTAAAGGGGCCGATGAATGTTCGCGAGATTCCCGGAAAGGTGCCAGGCTGAAACCCGAGTGCCGCCAGATTTTCCGTGATGTTAGCCTGGAAAGCTGCCCCTGAGATATTCGGCAACAGCGCTGACCGCGCCTCTTGAGCAATTCCCTGGGCCGCACGTCGTTGCTCCTGCGCAGTTAATGTTACGAGATTATTTTCGATCCCAAGGCGAATGGCTTCGGCTAGTGACAACTGTGCCGGTGCTGGAGAGACTTTCGCCGCGCCTGGCAGATTTTGTTGCCTGATTAAGGAAGCCGGTGAATCGACGCTGTTGGGAATCCGGCGGGGCGACGTTTGATCTACTGGCTGATCGGGGCGGACTGGTCCAGTTAGTGGGACCTGGGCTTCAGCCAGGTACGCGCACGCCGTCAGTAAACACAAACCTTTGAAAATTGAAAAAAACAACCGAACGTAATTGTCCCTGCTTGCCCTGCCTCGGGTCATCCCAATCCACCTTCACGCGCCCGAGATAATTTAAAGCCACTTCGGGCATCTGCCTTTCAACGTCTGAAGCGGGGGTTTGGGGTAGCTATTAGGAGGCGCCGCACGGGGGGTTGAGTTGCCACCTAATTCACCTCCATCCTACACGGAAGGACCGCCACAAAAAAGCGCAGATTGCATAGTCAAGGTGAGATACTCACAACTGGAAGAAAAAAGAACTCGGAAGCGTCTCATAGGTGTCGCCCTATTCAACAGTGGGCGCATTTCGAAAGTCAGGAGAGACGGCTATGAACTATATTTGGCTGGCTGCGTTCTCAATATTATTTTTCGTCTCCTGCAATTCCGGAAACGAGTCTTCAACTGCAACGCAAAATTCGTTGTTCACGAACGCTCCAGGTTCGCCGGTCTCTGTACCAAACGGGCCCGGCAACGTACTGGCCGGCGACATGAACAGTGATCGAAAGCCGGATGTGATCGTGGCTTGCAGTAGCGTGCGCCGCATTCTCGTCCTGCCAGGTAAAGGCGACGGCCATTTTGGCGCGCCTCTTAGTGAGACGACCGTTCCAGACAATCCAACTGAAATGGCAGTTGGAGACTTGAATGATGACGGCAAGCTCGACGTCGCTGTTGGTTCTCACGACAGTTATGGAATAGTGCTGTTACTAGGCGACGGTAAGGGCGGCCTGGCTGTTGCTCCGACTTCTCCAATCGTTATGAGAGTGGGCCAACATCCACACACGCATGGCGTCGCAGTCGCGGACATGAATCGTGACAATAAACTTGACCTCATCACAGTCAACAGTACAGACAACGACGTTTCGATTGCCCTGGGCGATGGACGTGGCAATTTCACTCGCGCTTCGCAGTCGCCCTTTCCGGTTGGTCCCAGCCCATATCCTTTTGCGATCGGCGACGTTAACAACGACGGCTGGCCGGATATCGCGGCCACGGCGACGGCAACGGGACCATTGCGCAGAGAACAACTTCCCTTCAGTCGTGCACTGACATTGCTCTTGTCCGATGGCAAGGGTGGATTTGCATCACGCCAACTTCCACTCCGTACAGGCCAGCCATGGTTTGCTGCCATCGGCGATCTCAATCGGGATGGCAAAGCGGATATCGTGGCTACGCATCACGATCAGAATGCGATGACTGTGTTGATGGGCGACGGCGGTGGTGGCTTTGTCGAAGCGTCTGGCTCACCATTCGACTTTGGAGCTTCACTTTTCCACATCGTTATTGCCGATGTGAATCGGGATAACAACAACGACGTCCTTGCCACAGGTGGCGACAGCATACGTGTCATGCTCGGCGATGGGCGCGGTGGATTTACGGCGGGCGCGTCGATGCCCGTTGGACGCGGCTCATGGCATCTTGCCATGTCTGACCTTAACGGTGATGGCAGAAATGATCTGGTTACAAGCAATTCTGAAAGCAACAGCGTGACTGTGCTGCTGGGACGTTGAGACGTTGCCTCTTGTGCCTGTCCGAGAGAAGAGTACAATGAGTAACTCTTGCAATGCCTAAATTCATACCTGGTCTAAAGCTCGGCAAGCTTTTTTATCAACAAGAAGTTAGACCAATCCTCGACAAGCAATTTCCCAACCTGCCGCACTCTGCGGCACTGATCGGCTGGGGTTCTGAGGTGCTTGGATTTGATACCACAATTTCCCGAGACCATCATTGGGGTCCGCGAGTCTTGCTGTTCTTGAGTGAGAAGGATTCTCCAGCGTTAAAAAACAAAATCGCCAAAGCCTTAGCCAATCACCTGCCTTATGAGTTTATGGGTTACTCAACGAGTTTTGGTAAACCTGAATCGAATGGGGTTCGACATGCCGTAAAAGTTACTAGCGGCACAGTGAGCCACATGATCAATATCTCTGCGGTTCGATCGTTCTTCCAGGCGCGGCTGGGATTCGATCCGTACCAATCAATTACGGCTGTTGACTGGTTAACCTTTCCACAACAACGATTGCTTGAACTAACCAGTGGCGAGGTCTACTACGACGGACTCAATGAATTACGAAAGCTCCGTGCGAAGCTCGCGTATTATCCTAAAGATGTTTGGTTGTATATGCTGGCAGCACAATGGACCAGGATCTCTCAAGAAGAAGCTTTCGTCGGGCGTGCTGGACACGTGGGAGATGAGTTGGGCTCACAAATTATCGCGAGTCGGCTGGTCCGGGAAATCATTAAACTCAGCTTTCTCATGGAACGTAAATATGCGCCCTATAGCAAGTGGTTAGGCACTGCCTTTGGGCAGTTGAGGATTGCCGGGAAACTCAACCCTGTATTACGGCAGACTTTGCAGGCCAAAACCTGGCGAACGCGACAGAAGTGGTTGGGAAAAGCTTACTCAATAGTAGCTCAGCAACATAATTCATTGAGAATAACCACACCGTTATCAACCAAAGCTATCGGTTATTATAGCCGGCCGTATTTGGTGATTCACGGAGATCAGTTTGCTTGGGCTATAAAAGCAGCTATTAAGGACCCTCAGGTTAAAAGAATCACCACTGATGTCGGGTCGATTGATCAGTTCACAGACAGCACAAACGTCGTTGAAGATTTAGCCTTAGGCAAGAAGTTGCGTGAGGTTTATAGACAGAGTTAGCGTCCGGTGGTGCCCCAATTGAACTTCTTCTCTGTGCAACCTCTGTGTCCTCTGTGTCTCTGTGGTTACCTCTTGGCGCAAAACCGCCACAGAGACACAGAGGACACAGAGGTTGCACAGAGAAATGCAAACCAGGGCACTACCGCTACTCGTATCTAAGTGCCACTAGTGGATCTACTTTTGTCG
>JBKPJS010000696.1:0-1258 GCA_046730815.1 Acidobacteriota bacterium | reverse complement strand
TGCGTAACATCTGCCTCGATGCGCTGTGGAATTCCGAACTGTCGGGCAAAGCTGATGAGTTGTTCACGCCAACGCCAGAGGAGAGCGACGAGGAGCGTGTAAGCAGCCAGAATAATCGTTGCGGACCACGCGAAGTGAGTTGAACTCAATTCGGGTTGTTGCAGTGCGATGGCGCATGCGATCAGGCCAAGAGAGTACAAACCTGAGACAGCATACTTTGCGTACCGGTCCCACAAACATGCGGTGATGAATGCCAGGACAGAAACAAATGCGAGCCACGATAGGGATAGTTGATTCAAAAGCGGCGAACGGGAGCGAGGCACAAAGGAACTCAGGACGACAAATAGTGCGAGGACTGTGAGCGCAGAAACTGCAACGAGGTGATGAAACGAAAAAGCGGGGTTAACTACGCTTTCACTTCGGCGTCGTAAGCGAAGTTCCAACCAGAGCCAAACAATGCCGGCCAGCGAACCTGCGATCAGATTCTTCAGTAAAAAATCGCTCAGCGGAAAATGGTCTTTCAGAATAAAAATCCACCAGAGCGAAACAGTGAGATTGAAAAGAATGCCCGCGGCATAGATGTACTGGCGATGCAGTGTTTTCCAGTTCAACGTGGCTGCGAGCACGGTGATCGCCAACAGTGGTCCGATTGACCACCAGCGACTCATTCCCGCATCCTCTAGCGTCCGCAAGCTCAGAAACACGGCGATGCCGCCGATGATCGCGGCCAACTCCAGCGACTTTGTTTGCCATTTCCCGCCGAGCTCAAACACTTTGTTCGGAGTAGATCTCAACTCTGCGGCTGCTAGCATTATCCAGGCAGTCAGCGCGATGCAGACCGTAAGTATGTGGGATCCGAACCATCCGCTGATACTTGACGAACTAAAAGCAATCAAGCAACTGAGACCCAACAACAAACCGGCAAGCACCTCAGCCGAGGACCGCACGGTTTTGCCGGCCAACCACAGAGCTCCAACAACTGTGATAATAAAAGTCAGCCATCCGAGAAAACTGCCGGTCGCCACCGTGCCAATGCCGATGGTCCAAGGCTCCACGAACAAGGCGATTAGCGCAGGCAGGAACAGCAGCACGTTGAGGACGAGCGCCATGCCCAGTTGCAACTTGAGTAAGTAATTCGCAAAGCTGACGTCGCTCTGATTCAAAGCTGATTGCCAACGCCGGCGATTGCTTAGCCACAGTAACGCGTAAACCGCGAAGGTAATCGCATTCAGTTGCGCAAGGCGCACGAGGACTACAC
>JBKPJS010000695.1:0-5689 GCA_046730815.1 Acidobacteriota bacterium | reverse complement strand
GGTTGGTCCCCATCGCTTGCAGTTCGGTGAGCATGTTCGACGCAGCGTTTCTTTTTTCCGCGTTATCATGCAAACCTGACGATGGCGAGTAAGAGAGTGCCTCTGAGACTATCTTTTGAAACAATTCCCTGTACTTGTCATCCGGCAACAGTCGCTGTCGTGAATCCGCGAGATTTGGCGCTGCTGTTTGTAAACTTCTTTGCGGAGCCGGAGAAAACTTTAGCAAGTTCATCGCCAGGCTGAGAGCTTCTGGATTGTTGAGCAGCTTCTCATTAACAAGTTTGGTGACGATTTCATTTGCGAGTTCTGTGGCATCCCCGGGACTCTGCCGCTGCAACTGCGAAAGGGTGCTGATCAGATGCATCGAGTATCCTGTTTTTAGATTTCGCCGCGCGATTTGTAACGCACGGTTCGGATCTTTTTTCATCATCTGGTTCGCGATCGAGAGCTCCAGCTGACTATCCTGTGACAACTGCTCAACTCGATTGCCGGTCATATCGCTCGCCGGAACTGTAGCGTAAAGAAAACTGAGCGCGGCATCCGGATCCAGGGCCACCAACATTTGCGTTATCTCCTGACGCAGTTGCCAGATCGCTGCATACTGCTGTAAGTACTGCTGACTGCCGGGCTCGATTGTCGCAAGACACTCCTTCACGCCCAGAATTGCATCTGAAAGAAACTTCGACGCCCGCTTTTCATCGGATTCCCAGAGGATCTGGGCGGCTTGCATTTGTGATCTAATACGTGTGTAGGGTGAGTGGATTTGCGAAATGAGCTCTTCTACGTCGGCCAGCAGCGCGAGGCCTTTTGCTTTCACAACCTCCTGGTTCTTGCTGTTTTTCAATTCCTGTTCTGTCGCCTGGCGTAACTCAAGAACCTTGATCTGATAACGACCTTCAGTTGTGTCAGCCGGATCCAGTGGTCCTACCGTAAGGCGATAAGTTCCCGGGGCTACGGCTACGAAAGAAACATTCTCAATGCCTTCGTCGCCGGTAGGCGAGTCGAATTCGCCAAGACTCTTGCCGGTCGGAGAAAAGACTTTGACAACGACATCGATACCGCGCTGCTCGACGGCAACTTGAAGGTAAGTGTTTTCTTCGAGTTTGACGGTGAACTCGTGACCCTGACCCGGACCCAAAGTGCGTTCGATGGGAGTCGCGCCGAGCTGGAGCGTCGTGGGCCCTTGTGCATTTGCGGTGATAGTGAAGCAAACGGAGATAAGGATCAATGCCGGTAGTTTACCCATGTGAGCATCTCCTGGAAGGAGGGTTCAAATTTCAAGGGATTGCGCGTCATAAGACGCCGGGCAATGGGAAAGAGTTCCCCGAAGTAGGAAGTTTATTTCCGGAAGGCGTTGCTGCCGAGGAAGTTCTCACGCAGGTAGGCGACTGTGTCGTGCAGGGTCTCGCCGGGGTCGCGCGGCTTGAAGCTCAGTTCGCGAGCAGCTTTGGAACAGTTCAAATACCAGAAGTACTGGGCCATCTCGATTGCGCCGGACTCAACCGGCGATGCGAGGTCCCATTGTTTGAAAAGGGAATCCAGTAAGTTTGCGCCTGTGATCGCAATCCTCGAAGGCAGCGCAAACTTTGGCGCCGAAACCTTGGTCAGACGCTCGAGTCGTCCGAAGAACTTCGAGAAGGTCCAGTTCGCAGCTCCGAGCAGGTAACGCTCGCCATGCCGTCCTTTCCTCATCGCCGTTCGAAAGGTGCGGGCCGCGTCGCGCGCGTCGACGAAGCTCACGCCGCCGGTCGGCACCGCTCCGATCTTGCGCGCCATAAAATCTAGTATCAGTTTGGTCGAACTAAGACGATCGTCTCCCGGACCCAACAGCAAACTCGGATTCATGATGACTAATCGCAGACCTTTGCCCTGGAAACGTTCGAGCGCGGCCATCTCCTGGTACGCTTTGCTGGCGTAGTAAGGCCAGCGCGAAATGATGTCGAGCGGAACCGGATAAGTCTCATCGGGAACTACGTCACCGTCTTTAGTGACGGCGATTGTGCCGCTGGTGGACGCGAGCACGATGGTTTTGACACCCGCGGCTTTAGCAGCGTCACAGAGCAGGCGCGTGCCTTCGACGTGAACGTCGTACATCTCGCGAGCATCGTCGCGTTCGCGCGAAACCTTCCCGGCGAGATGATAGATCTCGCCGATGCCTTCGACCGCGCGCTTGTTGTCGTCAGCATTGGTGATTGAACCGGCGAAAGTCTCGACTCCCAGATCGACGAGCCAATCGGGAATCGAAGTGGCCATCACGCGAACGTCTTTCGCGCCATCTTCGGTAAGTTGACGGACGAGGTGTGAGCCGAGAAAGCCTGTGCCGCCGGTGATGAGCGTGACCGCGCGTTGTCGCTTCTCGATGGCCGCACGCCGCTTGGTGCCGGTGGTTGCCGGAGTGATGCGTGCGGTGCGTTTGCCGGGAGTTTTCGTGGGCATAGCGCTCTTAACCGCAGATGACACAGATCAAAGCCACGGATCAAATCCGCGGCTTTGATCCGCGTCATCTGTGGTTCTTATACCGCGACCTCCTTGGTGAGCAGTTCCTTCTTGCGCTCACTCTTCCATTGTCGCCGCAGTGCTTTTGCATCGAATTGGCTGCGTGTGCCGTCGCGGAGATTTACGACCTCATGCCTAACCCGTGCGGCAATCATGCGGTAAGCCTCGGCTCGCGCCATGCCCTTCGTCATATCTTCGAGTTCTTCGATGGAGAGGAAGCGCCCGATGCGCGCGCCGACGTCGCGGCTCTTGATGATCGTGGTCCCTTTGGGCATTGCTTCGTAAGTCCCATCGAGATACATCGGCAGGATGCCGACGCGAGCGTGCAGCGCGAGATATCCGACGACCGGCTTAAAGTCGGCCATGATGCCGGTCATCGAGCGCGTACCTTCCGGAAAAATGAGAGCGTTGTATCCCTGGTCCAGGAATGATCGAGCGTGACGGAGCGATTGTCGCAACGAGCCGGTCCGTTCCATCGGCACGAGGTTGGTGAAGTTCTCCATCACGGCGCGCTTGTATTTCGTGTCGAAGAAGTAATCGGCGGCAGCGAGCGCGACCATGTCGTTGCCGAATTCACCCAGGGCCATCTTTGTGAGACCCATGTCAAGGTGCGAACAGTGGTTCGCGGCGACGATGAAGTTGGTGTGCGGCGGAATGTTCGAGCGCCCCTCGTAATGTGTGTGCAGGAACTGATCGTAGAGGAACCGCTGTAAGAAATCGCCTGCCTTGGTTCCAGCAGTCCGTACCAGTGAAGGCACGCGGATCTCTTCATCCTTTTTGCCATCGTCCGGCCGCGTTTCCTGTTTCGCTGAAACACTCGCGTGACGGCTGACTACGCTCAGAAGCTCTCGCAAGTCCTGTATTTCGTTAAATCGCTCCGGCGCAGAGATCGAGCCGCCAGCACTTTCAATCGCGGTCGCCAGTTCCACAAACATTAAACTATCAAAACCCAGATCGCTGAGTCGCGACTCGATTGAGACTTCAGCCCGCGGGCGGTTTGCTACCGTCGCTACAACTCCCAATAGCCACGCCGATTCCGCATTTGCACTCTCCTGCGCACCGCCGCGACGACCTGACTTCTGACTCTCCTCGAGAGACTGCATGAATTGGGCCACTTCGCGTCGCTTCACCTTGCGAGTTGCAGTACGCGGCAGTTCGATGTCGGTAAAGTGCAAAACTTTCACGCGTTTGTAGTAGGGCAGGGAAGCAGAGACTTTGCGGAAGTGCTCTTCGACAAGGCGATGCAGCGCCGCCCGCGACAGTGAGATGTCGTATTCATCATCAGCTACTACCAGACACGCGACCTTCTCACCAATACCATCCGGCAAACCGACGATACTCAGCTCCTTGATATACGGAGAGTCCGCGTAGATTTCTTCGAGCTCGTCCGGATAAACGTTCTTGCCGTTTGTATCGACAATGATCTCTTTTGAGCGGCCGACGAGATAAAGATTGCCGTCGTCGTCAACGCGGCCGAGATCGCCGGTGTAGAGCCAACGTTCGACGAGTGTCTTGCGCGTCGCCGCTTCATCTTCGTAATAGCCGAGCATCACGTTTGGACCACGAGCAATCACTTCGCCAACGCCAGTCGCGTCGGGATCCGCGATACGCACCTCGACGCCCGGCAAAGGCTTGCCGACAGTGCCGGTGAGCATGCGATTTTGCGGTCGCGTGACCGTTAGAACGGGTGATGCCTCAGTTAGCCCATAGCCTTCGAGAATCGTGAATCCGAGACCATGAAAGTCGCGCTGAATCTTCTCGCTCAACGCGGAGCCGCCGCTGATGAAATAGCGAATACGTCCGCCCAGTCCCTCGTGAATCGGATAAAACAACACCTGGCCGAAGTTGAGCGGCGTCTTGTCGCGCAGCCATGCATTGGCGCGAATCAAATTGTCGGCGGTCTTGCCAATCCAATCGCTGCGTTCATAAAGCCGGTTCTTGATGCGGCGGTGTAGTAGTTCCCACAACGCGGGCACGCCAACCATCCCCGTCACGTGGCCGTTCTTGATCGCCCGAGCGAGCGCATCACTCGTGAGCTCCGGCAGGTAAGTTATCTGTGCGCCACGGCTGAGCGGCGTCAAAAAACCTGTGGAGAACTCGAACGTGTGATGCAGCGGCAGTACTGATAAAACTCCATCGTGAGTCGTCATATCAAAGACTGACGACAACATCGAAACCATACTCGTCAGGTTGCGATGCGAAAGCATGACGCCTTTGGGTTGGCCTGTCGTGCCGGAAGTAAAGATGAGCGAAGCGACGCTTTGTGCGTGCACTCGTTGCGGCAGCAGCGCGATGCGTTGGTCTTCCGTCTCTTCGTCCGGCAAGGCAAAAACGTCGTCATACGTCCACAGGCGAGTGCGGCCCTGCTGCTGAAGCATTTCGCGAAGCGTTGGGTGATCGTCGATGATGGCTTGGCTGCAAATAACTCCGGCCGCATTTCCTGCGCGAGCAAAGTTGAGAATCTCGTCAGTGCTACTTTCCGGATCGCACGGAATGCAAGTGGCGCCGGCTTTCAGCACGCCGAAATACGTCATGCCCCATTCGGGCGCATTGCTGCTGACCAGCATCACGCGATCACCGGCTTTGATGCCTTCACTGGCGAGAAATCCGGCGACACGCGTGGCGAGCTCACGCAGATCGGCGTAGGTATACTGTTCCTTGCGGCCATCGCGTTCGATCCGCATCGCCACTCTCGTTGCGTGACGCTTGGTCGAAGTTTCGAACAGCTCGAGCAGATCGCGATACGTGTAAACACGCTTCGGTACCGCACGCATTTCGTCTTCGAGCGTCGGAAACACCCACTTGGTGAGCCCCGGCAAGTGAATGTTGAGCCAGTAGTCGTACCAGTCAAACTTTTCGGGGTTCCAAGTCAGGAGCGATCGTTCGTCTTCACTGATGCGATCGAAAAGCGAGCGCACATTGTCTGAACGAAACACGTAAGCGTTCTCGACAGTGAACGGCCGAAACATGTCGAACGCTTCGCTTGTTTCGCGCGTTAGCTCTTCCACGCGTTCGACGCTGTTCTTGACGACATCAATCACCTCACCGACACGCCCGCCACCCCATCGTGGCCGCACACGCTCGAGCAACGACGACGCTTTCTTCGCGGTCGAGTTGAACATCGGCATCGAGGTCCTCTCGTAATGCGAAGTCGTGACTCGCTTCGGCTCCATGCGCGCGGCGATCTGGTTGA
>JBKPJS010000694.1:0-1665 GCA_046730815.1 Acidobacteriota bacterium | reverse complement strand
GGCTGATACAGTAAGGGTCACTTCAGCGTGGGCAGCGGCAATGTTCCACCTGACGATCGATCCACTGCCATTCATTGTCGCGAGTTTGTTTTTATCATCCGTGGATTGCGCCAGGGCCAGCGCCTGGACGCCGATAACGAGGGACACTACATACACGATGGTTTGTAAGCGGTTTAGCTTGTTCATAGGGAATACTCCTTTGGGGAATCGGCTAGGACGCCGAGAACAACAAACAGTAAATAAGGCCGGAGCTTCTGAAAGGGAGGGATTCAAAAGTGGACTTATGCGAGCGAGGAAAACCTGGGATGCTCGATATACCAGCCTCCGCCCTCAAGTGTCAAGAAAAGTTTTTAGCTGCGCATGCGTGATTCGATTCCGAGATAGTAGACTTATTCGTTTTGCAAAAGAACGGCCACAAAAAAGCACAAGCGGCAGCGGAAATCATTTTGTGCTTTTTGTGCTTCCTTGTGGTTAGCGTATGCGGCCAGTCACCTGAGAAGAAGACATTGATCTTCGACGAAGTTGCAGAAAAGGTTAGCCTCCGTTTCAAACACTATAACGGCATGAGTGGTAAGTTTTTCTTGCCGGAAATCATGGGCGCAGGCGCGGCCCAGTTCGATTACGACAACGACGGCGACCTGGATGTCTTTCTCGTGCAAGGAAGTGTGTTGGAACCTACTGACAAACCAGGCAGCACAATGTTTCCCTGGCGCGAAACTCAACCACCTCGCGGCAGACTCTTCCGAAATGAACTCACGCTGAACAAGAACGGCACTCGTACCTTTCAATTCTCCGATGTAACTGAAAAGAGCGGCATCGTCGCGACCGGTTACGGAATGGGTGTTGCTGTGGGCGACATAAATAACGATGGCTGGACCGATCTATACATTACAAACCTCGGTTCAAATCAGATGTATCTCAACAAAGGCGACGGTACGTTTGTCGATTCAACCAGAAATACAGCGACGGACGATCCACGCTGGAGCACAAGCGCTGCCTTCGTTGACTACGATCGTGATGGCTGGCTCGACTTGATGGTGGTGAACTACGCTGACTTTTCCCCGGCCAACAGTCCTGCTTGTTATGCGCGGACGAGCGCCCGGGACTATTGCACGCCAAGAGTTTTCCGCGCGCCCGGCAATCGTCTCTTTCATAACCAGCGCGACGGCACTTTTGCAGACGTGACCGTTAGCGCCGGTGTCGATAAAGAATTCGGGCACGGCTTGGGAATCGTCACAGCAGACTTCGACGAGGACGGCTGGATCGACATCTTCATCGCGAACGACGGAGATCCCAACCAACTCTGGCTCAATCAAAAAGACGGAACGTTTAAGAACGAAGCGCTGTTGGCCGGCGCCGCGGTGAACCGGGATGGAAAAGCCGAGGCGGGCATGGGAGTTGACGCCGGAGATTTCGACGGCAATGGCACTGACGACATTTTTGTGACCCACTTGATGGAGGAGACGAATACCCTCTTCACAAACCTCGGTAAGGCAGTTTTCGAAGATCGGACTCGTGAATCCGGTCTCGGAATGCCGGGGCGTCGCTTCACAGGTTTCGGGACGTTGTTCTTTGATTACGACAATGACGGTTGGCTTGACTTGCTCGTTGTGAATGGAGCAGTGCAACTGCTGCCCGAACTCATACGCAAGGGCGATCCTTATC
>JBKPJS010000693.1:0-9885 GCA_046730815.1 Acidobacteriota bacterium | reverse complement strand
ATGTAAAGGAGACGGATTCGTCCGAGTTTTTCGAGCATCTTTGGTCTTTGCGGTAGGTCGGTCGATGGTAGGCCAAGCATCGGCCAAGCCTGATTGGCTGGCGTCAGCTATTATTGTCGAGCCTCGACTGGGGTGTCAACGAGATTTAACGCGGTTTCTCTCGCAAAGGCGGCAAAGGGCGCCAAGTGGAGGTTTGACCCGAACTCATTCTTTTACGCCTTCTTTGCGCCTTTGCGAAACTAATTTCTCGGCTTTCGAGACCCTATGGGCGTCTAAACCCCTTGAGCGCCAAGGCTTGAGAATGGAAACTTTGGTCACTGACGAGACTATCGTGGAGCGTGCTCTGACGGGAGATGCCGAGGCTTTTGGCGAGCTTGTGCGGCGCTGGGAGCGCCGGATATTTGCGCTTGCTTACGGCATGCTGGGCCGTGAAGAAGAGGCTCGCGATGCCACCCAGGAGACGTTCCTGGCTGCTTTTCGCAACCTGCGCGGCTTTCGCGGCGAGGCAAAAGTCTCGTCGTGGCTTCACCGGATCGCGGTTAACCAATGCATTTCGCGGCAAAGACGGTCGAAAGTCAGAAATGAATCAGCACTTGACGCCGAGCAGGAAAACAGCTTTGCCACGCCAGTCGATTACTCGCCCGCGCGTGTCGTCGAGGGCCGGCAGGAAACGCTCGCAGTACGCCGTGCCATAAACAGTTTGCCGATCGAGTTGCGGCAGGTCGTAGTGATGAAGGAGTTTGAGGAGCTTACATTTCGCGAAATCGCCGACGCGCTCGAACTGCCGTTGAGCACAGTGAAGAGCCGGCTCTATACCGCGATGAAGCAATTGCAGTTGCGGCTCCAGAAGTTTGAAAAGCAGGAATTGAGATGAACGAGATGAATAACTCTCCTACTTGTGAGCGCGGTTCCGATTTGATCGCGTTCGTCTACAACGAAGCCAGCGAGACCGAAGCACGCGACTTCGAACTGCATTTGAAGCAGTGCAGTAATTGCCGTGAGGAAGTTGCTTCGTTCGGGTTGGTGCGTGAATCAATCGCCGTCTGGAAACATGAAGCGTTATCAGGTTTTGTTGCTACACCGCTGGTAGACAAGAAATCGGCGCTTGGCGCATTGCGACAGTTTCTTAATTTGTCACCATTGTGGTTGAAAGGCGCGACCGCTTTCGCAGTGCTGGCTTTTTGCGTCCTTGCAGCACTGGCGATTGTCAGACTGCAAACTCCGCGGCCGGCATTAACCATCGCAACCCCCGGCGCGGTTTACACGGAGCAGGACGTCAACCGCCTCGTAAAAGAAGCACTGGCAAAGCAGGAGAACGCAAAACAGCCAGTCGAAACGCCGGCGTTAGTTGTTAAATCACCACAGCCCCAAAAAATCGCTCAGCGAGTCGCTGAGCCGAGTCCGATAGCAAAGAGCCGGCGTCCTCTCTCCCGTGCGGAGCGTGAGCAGCTCGCAGCCGATTTGCGGTTGCTTTCAACTCACGATGACTCAAGTCTCAATCTCCTCGGAGATCGAATTAACCAGTAATCATGTTTGAGGTAAAAATGAAATTAGCTGCCATCCTGTTTCTGTTCCTCGCCGCGACGAGTTCCACTTACGCGCAAAGCATTCAAGATCAAGACCCGGCAGCGCAGCCCGCGGATCCCATTGAACAACTCCGTCTCACACCCGAGCAGCGACAGAAAATTCGCATGATCTTCCAGCAGACCAAAGACGAGCGCCAGATGACAAACCGCAGAGTCCGGGAGGCGAATATCGCCCTGGACCTGGCACTCGATGCGAAACCCACCGATGAAAACCTCATCGAACAGCGCGTGAGTGAGCTCGCAGCCGCTCAGGGAGCGCAATTGCGGATGAGAATTCAGACGGAATTGCGTATTCGCCGCGAATTAGATCCTGAACAACTCGCCACTCTGAAACGCCTGCGACTCCAGGTCCGCGACGTGATGGGCGTTCAACGGCCTCGTAACCAGCGTCCCCTTAATCAACGTCCCCTCCGCCAGAACAATCCCAGCCTTAGGCCAAACTGACAGGATTACAGGATTTACCTGATCAATCGTGTAAAATCCTGCAATCATGTTACTTGACGCCCTGCGTACATTTTGCGCATGATAGGCCGCTCTTAGCGCTCTTCCGCAACCGAAAGACTCGGCTGAAAATACGCTCTCCATGAACTTCGCTACGCGCGCCCTGCTCGAGCTGCAAGAGACGACGCTGTTGGCCGCTCGCGCTTTTCGCGGTATCTTCAAGCGACCCCGCTACATTCCCGAAACCATCGCGCAGATGGACGCTATCGGCGTGGGTTCGTTAACCATCATCGTTCTCACGGGGTTTTTCACCGGCGGCGTGCTTACAGTACAGACGTTTCCGACGCTTAAAGCGTACGGCGCTCAGTCTCAAACGGGGTATTTAGTCGCCGTTTCGCTGGTGCGTGAGCTTGGACCAGTGCTGTGCGCCCTCATGGTTACTGGCAGAGTCGGCTCCGCTATTTCCGCGGAGCTGGGATCGATGGTCGTGTCGCAGCAGATCGACGCGATGCGCGCGCTCGGCACCGATCCGGTTCGAAAGCTCGTTGCTCCTCGTCTATTCGCACTGCTCGTTAGTTTACCTTTGTTGACGGTACTTGCGGACGTGCTGGGAATCTTCGGCGGCTGGGTTACAGCAGTCGCGCTTTATTCAATTTCGTCGAGCGTGTTTATTTCCGCAGTGCGCGACGCAATTACGACTGACGACTTGATCGGGGGTATAGTCAAACCAATCGTTTTTTCGTTAATCATAGGAACAATCGCATGTCGTCAGGGCCTCAGCACTGAAGGAGGAACCGTCGGCGTTGGACGCTCAACCACGCGCGCCGTGGTCATGGCTTCGATCACCGTCATTATTGCCGACTACTTTCTCGCTAAAGCGCTTCAGGTTATCCTAGGAACTCAGTAATACCTTCAGAATCTCAGATGTCAACCGATATACATACTTCTGCGCCCACCATTAGCGAAAACGCTGCCGAGTCGACTTTTCAGGAAGTGGACGATCGCGAGCGTGCGATCCCAGCGATCGAATTTCGTGACGTGCTGCTTGCGTTTGATGAGCGAGTTATCCTGAATCGACTCAGCTTCAAGGTTATGAAGGGTGAAACGAAGATCATCCTGGGCGGCTCTGGCGGTGGTAAGTCAACTATTATCAAGCTCGTTTTGGGCTTGCTCAAGCCTGACGAGGGGCAAGTGTTCGTCGACGGCGAGGACGTTACTAATTACACCGAAGAGCAAATGATGCGCGTTCGTAAAAACATCGGCATGGTTTTTCAGGAAGGCGCGCTTTTCGACTCGCTGTCGGTTTACGATAACGTTGCTTATCGTTTGCATGAACAGGGTGTTCCTGAAGACGAAGTGGAGCCTGAGGTTCGTCGCATGTTGCGATTCGTTAATCTTGAAGACGCGATCGATAAGATGCCGATTGAACTGTCAGGCGGAATGCGTCGCCGCGTCGGCATCGCTCGCGCGCTCGTTGGCGATCCGAAGATTGTGTTGTTCGACGAGCCCACTGCGGGTCTGGATCCGCCGACCGCGCGCACAATCTGTGAGTTGGCGATGAAGTTGCGCGACCTGGAGGATGTTTCGTCGATCTTCGTCACACATGAGATGAACAATCTGGACTACATCTGTTCGGAGTACGCTGTAGTTGACGAAGATGGCAAAGTGATTTTCGAGCGCGAGGGCGAGCGGCTTTGTCTCATCAACAGCAAGGTGATGATGATGCGCGAGGGTAATGTGATTTTCAGCGGCACGGACGAAGCGTTGCGCCGCGCTGAAGATCCGTACATCAAGAGGTTTCTGCGAGGACATTAAGAAGGAGTGACGTAATACCATGCCTCGATCAAAAGCGAGTGTAACCTTGAGCCAGGTACGAGTAGGCCTGTTCGTTCTCTTTGCGATCGTTGTCCTGATCTTTCTCATACTCAACGCCTCAGGCGACATCAACCCGTTCAGCAGGAAGTTGCATTTGAAAGCTCGCTTCGCCGATGCGAACGGTCTGCGCGATGGATCCGAAGTGCGGCTCGCAGGGGTACGGGTGGGCAAGGTGGAACGAATTGTTTTGCTAGAGCCGTCGCCCGTCCCCGGCGCTCCGCGAGTCGAAGCACAGATGACGATCGACTCCACGATCGATGGTCGTCCCGCCAACGAGCGTATTCGTTCAGACTCACAAGCTCAGCAAGGCTCGCCCAGTCTGCTTGGAAACGAGATGCTAATCAACATCACGCCGGGAACGGCTGTGGGCCAACCCGTGGCGGACGGGGCCATTCTGCCGTCGTCATCGTCTAATACAGTGAACGACTTCGCCACTTCGGGAACTGATCTCGCACAACGTTTGAGCAAATTGTCAGACGAGATCAACGGCATAGTGAAGGAGGTAAAAGAAGGAAAAGGTACTGTTGGACGTCTCTTCAGCGACGAAGCTCTTTACAACAACCTGAATGCTACGATTCGTGAGACTGAAGACGTTATGCGAGAGGTCAGGTCCGGCAGCGGATCCGCGGGAAGGTTTATCAATGATCCGGCACTTTACAACAACGCCAATGAGATCGTCCTTCAACTCAAAACAATTGCCGACGATCTGCGCTCCGGGCGAGGCACCGCTGGGAAGCTGCTAACGGATGATGAGTTTTACGTGCGCATCAATCGCACTGCTGACCGTCTCGACAAGTCAGTGGATCAGATTAATCTCCTGATCGCCGACATTAACGCGGGCCGCGGCACACTCGGCAAACTCATCCGCGACGAACAAATCTACAACGACGCTCGCGCCGCCATCGCCCGCTTCAACACAACCGCGGAACGCATCGACAACCTTGTGGCCGCCGCCCAGCGCGGCGAAGGCACCGTCGGCAAACTCCTCAACGACGACACGCTCTACACGAACGTCAACCAGCTATCGTCCGAGGGTGTCAAAATGATCTACGACTTCCGCCAAAACCCGAAGAAGTATTTGACGATCAAGTTCGAGCTGTTTTAAAACCGCTGATGAACGCTGATCGAGAGAGCTTCGAGCATAAATACTTTCGCTAAATCTTTTTGAGCTTTTTGTGCTTCTTTGTGGCTAGCGGGAAAAACTTATTCCGAACGCTCGCACCGGAAACGTGCCAAACTGCCGAACTTTCACAGGCACGGCGAAGAACTTGAAGCCACTGTCGGGGAGATCTCCTAACCCGCAGAGGTGCTCAACGATGGGAATGTCGTGGCCGAGGAGAACCGTGTGAGCGGGGCGATTGCCGTCCCGAGTGGCGTCGATGTTGAAGGAGTCGATACCAACCAAAGTTGCTCCGCTCTTCGCAAGGTAGGTGGCTGCACCCTCGGTGAGAAATGGGTGATTACCATTCGAGTATTCTTCCGTGCGCCAATGTTTGTCCCAGCCGGTATGGACCAGCACCGCCTTGCCCTTCACTTCGAGTTCACTAAAGCTCTTCGCTGTGATCTCGCGTTCGCTTACGCTGACGACAACGCCATCCAAATTGGCGATTGAATATAAATCGAGGCCGGCCAGGTCTTTTCCACGCGCATACCGGTGAAAAGGACTGTCGAGATACGTGCCCGTGTTGGCGACCATCTCGATCTTGTCGATTTGAAACTCGGTGCCCTCTGCGTAACGACCACGAGAGTCTTCGCGGCTAAGATGCTCACTGATAACGGGCGCCGGCAGACCCTTGTACGTGATCATCCCGTGCTCAACGGTGTGGGAAACGTCTACTAGCTTAAAATCACGCGCCATCTAAATTCGCTCCTGTATTAGAACTTGAAAGTGAGACGCCATCCCACCCGGCAAGATCATCTCGCGCGCGCCAGTGCTCAGCGCCGCTTTTTCCGCGCCGTTCGCAGCCGTCATGAGATAGTCCATCTCTTCCAGCAGTCCCGCATTCAAAAGAAACTTTTCCTGAGACGCAAAGTCGATCACTTTCAGCCCCAGTTGCTCGCCAACTTTCTTCACCTGGGTCCAGTTGACGCTGGCGGTGAGATCAATCTCGCCGGGCTGGGACAACACGTCATCGACAAACCCATGCCGCGAAAATGCTCTCAGAGTTCCCTGCGGGCGCAGCACGGGATCATAAAGCTCATCTGCCTCGGCGCCATAATCGACGGTGATCACAAAACCGTGCTCAAGCTTCTCGGCGACTTGAGACATCCAATTTTCGATCTCGAGATTGACTTCCACGATTTGGCCGGGCGCAAGGTCGAGCGAATATGTGATACCGAATTCTGTCAACCGCTGCGTCGATAATGGTCCGTTAGACCACTCAAAGCTGCCATTCGCTGCCACGCTCACGTACAGCTCGGAGACTTCGTTATCCCTAATCAAGCGATGAACCGGAAACGCATCGAGCAGCTCATTCGAGAAATAAATACCGCGCTTAACAGAGGGTAGCTCAGAACAAAACTGCACGCGATCAGCGAACTCAACCAGTCGCTCCTGTGCGCGCCGCCGCGCATCATCGCTCAACTCATTAACTATGTACTGCGTCGCAGCAAAGACCCGCGGAAACCGATTCGCCAAGGTGCGAAGAACGCCGGCCGCGAAGCGACCCTCACCAGCGCCACACTCGACGATGGTCCACTTCTCAGGGCGTTCAAGCTCCTCGTAGAGCTTCGCGAAATAACGCGCGACGGTCGCGGCGAACAGCTCGCTTCGCTCGGGGCTCGTGCGATAGTCACCTTCCCTGCCCCACCGCTGTAGATCGGATCTTTGGTAATAACCGCCAGCGGGATCGTAAAGCGCCGCCTTCATCCAATCGTGAAAAGTGATCGGGCCTTCACGTCGAATTCGTTCTCTTAGTCGTTCGGCTAGCGAAAGCGGCAAGCAGAGATTCACCTGGCTAACTATAAATCGGGCTATAAATCGGGCTATAAATCGGGCTATAGATCGGGCACCTATCGCTCAGTGCGATCTTCTTTTTCCAACAAGCGAGTCGTATTCTCAGTAACGCTGGGCCGGTTCGCCAACTCGGCTGTAGTCGGACGAGGACGCCAACTGCCCGGCGGACGAGCCGGAGGTGGTGGTAACGCGTGGTTTTTCGGCGGCGGTGCAAACTGCTGCGGGGCGTACATCGGAGTGGGCGTCGAAGCAGGTGGTCCATAAGCGCGAAAAGGATTCGGCGCCGGCTCTTCAAATACTGCCGCATACAACATCCGCAACGGACCGCCGATAAAACAGATAATCGCTGCCAGAGCGAGCAGGATTTCCAGGAATGCACTGTTCGAGTAGCTGGCGAACATCCCCAGTATGGGAACAATCACGGCCCCTGAAAGCAACAATACACCACCCTGCTTGACGCCTTTTCGGCGCGGAGAAATCGGAGCTGGTTCATCCGAGCCCCGATAAACGGGAAGCACGCCGCCGTTTCCAAGCAACTGAATCACGCCATCCAGAGGGAAACCGCAACGAGAACAAAACCTGATCACCCCAGTAAGTTGTTGCTGACCGCACTGCGGACAAAACATGGCTTAGATAATACCCTTGAGCGCCCCCACCGAAAAACTATTTTTACAGGATTTACATGATTATTCAGGATTAACATGTGAATCCTGTCTAATCGTGTAAACCTGTAAGACAGCCCTGGCGCGGTAATCACTGGCACTGACAAGCGTTTCGAGAAGTAAACTGA
Source organism: Acidobacteriota bacterium (assembly GCA_046730815.1). Classification (GTDB taxonomy): domain Bacteria; phylum Acidobacteriota; class Blastocatellia; order Pyrinomonadales; family Pyrinomonadaceae; genus PSRF01. Next base: position 2,237 of record JBKPJS010000693.1, on the reverse strand, counting down.
CGAGCAGCCGCGGCTCGCCTGAAGGAACGGAAATGTACTTGGTCAAGGCGCTGTCGTCGATGATCGCGTCGAACGCACGTTTTCGCGCGAGATCTACTTCCGACAAATACTCGACGATCAGATCAGCATTCGAGAGTGTCTCCGGCAGGGTCCACTCGAAAGGATCATCCCAGAGATTCGCCGTGAGCCCGCCGCAGGTCTGTTCGACCGCGGCGGCGCTACGGAGAATATTTTCGCCGATGCTGACCGCCGGTGGATTGCGGTAAAGGAGATCACGCGGCACTGATCGAACCAGGTCCTTCAGACTGTTGATTAGACTCGCGAACTCCTGGTCCAGATGATCAACGATCTGACGACTCATGTAAGTCGGAGCTACCTGCCTCGCGTGCGCCGATCAGTCTCTTCCATCACGGTCCCATAGCTGCGGCCGCCAAAGCTGAATCCGTTGCGCACGTAACCTTTTGCTCCTACACGTGCGCCGCGCGATGGGATTCCGCGTCTGGTCGCCACCCACATCTTGCCGGTACCGTCGTCAATCTCGTAAGCCCCAATCCCCGCGGCCCCGTAACTATCCGTAACAGTGCCGGCGATCCCAACCTCCTTGCCGCTATAGCGGCCCGGGTCGGCATTGATCCTTGCGATGTTTGTCTGGCTGGGACAGGCAGTGAGTAGCAACGTCCCACTGATGAGAACAAAGAAAACAGCAGCCTTTTTCAATACGACCATTGGCGTCTCCTTAAATGTGGTGTTCATTCTCGGGAGAGGTAGAGATGATAACAAAAGCAATCCACAGATTGCACAGCTTGAAGCACAAATCTGTGCAATCTGTGGATGGATTTACTTGAACCAGCCGATCGGACGTCCTGATAAATCAACCCAGACGCTTTTCACCTGCGTGTAAAGCTCGAGCGCGTGCCGGCCCATCTCGCGCCCGTAGCCCGACTGTTTATAACCACCAAAGGGAGACGCTGCATTGAACATGTTGAAGGTATTAATCCAGACAACTCCCGCTTTAATCTCTTTTGCAAAACGATGTGCACGCGTGATGTCGCGCGTCCAAATCCCAGCAGAGAGTCCGTAGATTGTGTCGTTCGCCTGTTTGATGAGATCGTCTTCGTCTTTGAAGCTGATGACTGACACCACTGGACCAAAGATTTCTTCCTGGGCCACCCGCATGTTGTTTTTTACTTCGGAAAAGATCGTGGGACTAAAGAAGTAGCCTTTTTGAAACGCGCCGTCGAGTTGTGGCGATTGCCCACCGGCTACAACTGTCGCTCCTTCCTCGCGTGCGATGTCAACGTAACCTTTTATGCGATTCAGTTGCTCCTCGGAGACCTGTGGACCCATCTGGGTGGCTTTGTTCATCGGATCGCCTACAGCAATTTTTCCAGCCTTATCGGAAAGCTTATTGAGGAATTCGTCTTTGACTGACTCTTCGACAAACAGTCGCGAACCGGCGCAGCACACCTGCCCCTGGTTGTAGAAGATTCCCATCATCGCGCCCGCAACAGCCTGTTCGAGATCGGAATCTGCAAAAACAATATTCGGCGCCTTGCCGCCTAATTCGAGCGAGACCTTGGTCAAGTTGTCAGCAGCGGACTTCGCGATCATCTTGCCAACCTCAGTCGAGCCAGTGAAAGCGATCTTATCGATGCCGGGATGAGCAGCGAGCGCGGCCCCCGCAGTTTCACCATAACCGGGAACGATGTTCACCACACCTTCAGGAAATCCTGCTTCCTGGATTAACTTAGCGAGCTCCATTGCGCCGACCGGGGTTTGTTCGGCAGGCTTGAGCACCACTGTGTTGCCGGCTGCTAATGCCGGCGCGAGTTTCCAAGCAGCCATCAGAAGGGGAAAGTTCCACGGAATGATTTGACCACACACGCCGATCGGCTCTCGCAACGTGTAGTTGAACATCTTGCCGGGCACTGGAATCGTTTCACCTTCGATCTTAGTGGCCCAACCAGCAAAGTATTCGAAGTTCTCAACCACTTGCGGCAGATCGACGTAGAGCGATTCTTTGATCGGCTTACCGTTATCGGCAGTTTCCAAGGCGGCAAGCTCGGCTGAGTGTTGCTCGATAAGTTGCGACAGCTTGTAGAGCATCCTCCCGCGATCACGCGCGCTCAGCTTGGACCACTTACCTTCGAAGGCGCGGCGCGCAGCCGCGACTGCTTTGTCGATGTCAGCTTTGCCAGCTTCGGCAACTTCGGCGAGCGTCTCGCCAGTTGCGGGGT
>JBKPJS010000692.1:0-4333 GCA_046730815.1 Acidobacteriota bacterium | reverse complement strand
GGCCTGCACCGCTGCGCGCGCCGCGCCTTCCGGATTCTGTTCGCCGATGCGACGCGCAACCATGGCCATCCCGCCGATGCTTAAACCAATGGCGAGCGCGTAGATCAAAGTGAGCAGGGATTCGGTGAGACCAACGGTCGCAGCAGCGTCAGTTCCGAGATGCGACACCCAGAAGATGTCGACGACGGCGAACACACTTTCCATGATCATTTCCAGGACCATGGGGATGGCGAGCAACAGAATTGCGCGTCCGATGGGTCCGGTCGTGTAATTTCGGTGCGAGCCGCGGATCGATTCCTTCACGGCAGACCACAGGCTCTGTGAGTCTTCGTCAGGAACTGGTATTTGTTCGGAGGAAACGAGTTCGTTTGGGGAGTCCATGCAATTGACCTTATTGACAGGATTTAAGAATTGAGAGGATTACATGTAAAACTTGAAAATCATGAATCCTGTAAACTGACTTTTCAATCAGCGCGGCCGTAGTCGTCATGAAGACGTTGGATATCGTCTTCGCCGAGATAATTTCCTCGCTGCACTTCTATAAAGATCAAATGTTCCTCGCCCGGGTTCTCGACGCGGTGGGCCGCCCCGATGGGAATGTCGATCGCTTCACCGGTGTGAACGAGAATCTCGTTGCCGTCGAGTGTGACCTTCGCAGTTCCTTCTACTACAACCCAGTGTTCGGCGCGTTGCGAGTGTTTTTGATAACTGAGTCTCTTGCCTGGTAAAACTTCGATACGTTTGACCTTGAAAGTTGTTCCCTCTTCAAGCACCGTGTAGGTTCCCCACGGCCGTCGATCAAACTCTCGCATGTCGGTTCCTCCTTGAATGGTGGAACCTAGCACAAACAGAACCGAGCGCGGTAGCGCCGGGTCAATTTTCAACTGAAAGTTGACCCGGCGCTACCACGCTCGGTTCTGTTTGTCGCTCGTGTTTACGAACCCGCTCTGAGTGTCAGGTAGATCACGTTGTTGCGTCGCTTGATCAAGACGAGCGCGGGCCGGGCGCCTGACTGTTGAACCGCTGCGCTAAAGTCGGCGACGGTTCGTACCGGTTGCCGGTTGACTTCCTGAATCAAGTCGCCTTGCCTGATGCCGGCATTCGCGGCGTTGCTGGCAGGATCCACTTTCGTGACCAGCAATCCCTGATCGTCGGCATCGAGGGCATAGCGCGAAGCCATTTCGGCGGTGAGCGGTTGCAGCGTTAATCCGAATTTGTCGGTTCCGGTGCTGGCGCCGCTGCTGCTCTCTTCACTTTCCGGTCGCTCTCGCTCAGGCAATTCCGCGAGCGCCACCTGGAAATTCTGCTCGCGTCCGTTGCGCATCGCAGTCACTTCGACAGTGGAGCCCGGCGACTGGCTGGCAATCACATTGCGCAAACTGTTGTTGTCAGCCACTGGTTGCTTATTGATCGCGGTAATTACGTCGCCGCGTTTGATTCCAGCTTTTTCAGCCGGACCACCAGCCTGAACTGAACTGACAATCGCTCCTCTCGCTGCGGGAAGATTCAAGCTGGCAGCAAGATCTGCGTCCACTGACTGAATCGTTACGCCCAGCATTCCGCGCCGCACTTTTCCACTCTTCAGTAACTGGTCCATCACGGCCTTCGCCATGTTCGACGGAATCGCAAAGCCGATACCGATGTTGCCACCCGAAGGTGAAAGAATCTGGGAGTTGATACCGATCAACTCACCGTTAGTGTTCACGAGAGCGCCACCGGAATTGCCGCGATTGATCGCCGCGTCAGTCTGAAGAAAGTCCTCAAAACTGCCGTCGCTCAAACCCGTAGCGCGACCTTTTGCGCTGACGATGCCGGATGTGACCGTTTGTCCGATGCCCAGCGGATTACCAAGGGCCAGGACGGCGTCGCCGACGCGCACCTTGTCGGAGTCGCCCAGTGAAAGTGTCGGCAGGTTCTTCGCGTCGATTTTCAAAACTGCGAGGTCGCTCGGCGGGTCGGAACCAACTAGCTTGGCGGTGAACGTGCGGTTGTCCGTCAGCTCAACTTTTATCTCCAGCGCTCCGTCGACGACGTGGTGGTTAGTCAGAATATAACCATCGGCATTGACGATGACTCCGGAACCGACTCCCTGCACTCGCTGCGGAGGCTGTTGCTGCTGATCCCGGAACCGATCGCCAAAGAACTCCCGGAACGTCGGGTCATCCATGAAAGGAAACTGCTGTGGCGCCCTGGCACGCTCCGTGGACCTGATGGTCACGACAGCCGGCGATACCCTGCTCACCAGGTCGGCATAAGAACCCTGCATCCCAACGGACTCCGAAGGCGCCACCGTCGGCGCCGGCTGAGCGGGCGCAAAGTTCATCAACTTGTTCTGCCCACTGCACGCGGCGAAAGAAAATACCGCCAATATCAAGCCTAAAAAGATGTTAACTCGCGACATTGCTCCTCTATAACTTCCAATTCTGTTCATCACAATATCTCCGCTTCTGATCGTAAATATGTAAACTTTGGATTCAAAGAAGTCCGTTTCGGTTTACTACGCCCGCTTCCCGGTGGTGTGATATACTGCACCCTTTCAAAACGCCAGTAAATCCCGAGATCTGATCAACTGCTAATGCCAGCAATCGCGTAATTCAGCCTGCAAGCCGTTTCGCCCCCGGTCTTCCAACCAATGTTAGGGCAGCAGTTTCGAGGTATAGCTCTGGTGAGTGAGATAGAAATGTCCAACGGCCGCGAGGACAATTCCGTCCTGATCGTCAACGACGACCAGGACCAACTGATCCTCATGGGCAATTTGCTCCACAAAGCGGGGTACTCCGTCCTTACCGCAGCAGATGGGTTGGACGGCCTCGAGCGGGCGAGACGAGCGCGACCCGACCTCGTGATCAGCGACGTCTCCATGCCGCGGATGAATGGACTGGAGTTTTGCCGCGAAATCCGCGCTGATTCTGAGCTGCGGACAATTCCTATCCTTCTTGTCAGCGCGCTCGAAAAAGATACCCAGAGCGTCGTTGCCGGACTCCGGGCCGGCGCCGACGATTACCTGGAGATCCCCTTTGACTCTGCCCGTCTCGTTGCCAAAGTGTCGCGCCTGCTGGAACGCTCGCGCCTGGAAGCCAGTTATCGAGACCTGGTTGAACAGGCCAGCGATATGATCTTCACTCAGGATTTGTCCGGCAAGTTGACCAGTATCAATCTTGCCGGACAAAACTTTCTCGGACGAAAGCCGGAAGAGATCATTGGTAACTCCTTCTTCTCAGTCTTTGGCATCATCCCCGAAAATAATGGTTTCGGCGGAAGCCTGACTCGCCCGCAGCCGGCACAAGAGTTTCGCCATCAATTTGTGGCCCGCTCGGCTGTAGGCGAAGACCGTTGGCTGGATCTAATCATTTCTCCAATCAAGGACAAACTCGATGAGACCATAGGTTTCCGGGGACTCGCTCGCGACGTCACCGAGCGAAAGCGCTTCGAGGAAGCACTGCGCGATTCTGAAGAGCGTTACCGCCTCCTCTTTGAATCCACGCCGCAGCCAATCTGGGTCTACAACGAAGACACCCTTACGTTCTTGGCTGTCAATGAAGCCGCCACTCGCACCTATGGATTCACGCGCGACGAGTTTCTTTCAATGACCGTCAACGACATTCGTGCGCGCGAAGACCTCCCCACGTTGATGATCAAAAACGATCCCAACGACCTCGTGATCTCGAGTCCGTGGCGTCATAAGACTAAGGACAGGAAAACGATCTACGTGGAGATCAGCTCGCATCCTGTAATTTTTGACGGCAAGAACAGCAGGCTGGTGATCGTCAACGACGTCACCGAAAGAAAACTGCTCGACGAGAAGCAGCAGCGAATGCACACCTCGTTGCAACAGTCTGCAATGGAGTGGCGGCAGACTTTCAACGCGATCGATTTCCCGGTGCTCATCGTGGATCTCGAAGGCGTAGTTAAACGTTCGAATCTCGCCGCGGAACAGATTATTGGTATCGAAGCAGAACAAATCGTTGACGCCACGCTTGGTCAACTTGGTGACGGCCAGCCGTGGAAAAAGGCTGCCGAACTCCTCGAGAGCATTCGTGATGTCAGTGCTCCAGTGACGGAAGAAGTTAAAGACGACGCCACCGGTAAAACATGGGCCATCACGCTGTACCACATCAACGAATTCGGCTCAACAGGCGAACGCGCGATCTTAATCGCCCACGACATCAGCAAGAGAGTCGAGATGGAAGCGTCGCTGCGACAAAGCGAAATGATGTCGTTGCTCGGTTCGCTCGTGGCCGGTGTCGCACACGAAGTCAGAAATCCGTTGTTCGGAATCTCTTCAATACTCGACGCTTTTGAGACGAGATTCAGCGATCGCACGGAATACTTG
>JBKPJS010000691.1:0-6266 GCA_046730815.1 Acidobacteriota bacterium | reverse complement strand
GATTTGCACGGATGCAGACGGATCGTACAATGAGGATCAATCTGTCAACTGAAAGGGCGCACGCAATGGATGAGTTTGACCGCTATCGCGCGGCGATGAATGAGAAACTGCTCGACAGCAATCACCTCGGCATCAAACGTTTCTTCGCGCTCGACACACAGGCTTATGAAGACGGTGCGCTCGATAAACGAACCAAAGAGCTGATGGGCCTCGTAGCCTCGGCGGTACTGCGCTGCGACGATTGCATCACGTATCACATCAAGCAATGTGCAACGATTGGAGTAAATCGTGAGGAGTTTCTCGATGCATTTAACGTGGCGCTCGTGGTCGGCGGCTCAATCACGATTCCACACTTGAGACGTGCCATCGAGCGCGTCGATCAACTGCTGGAAGGTCACGACGAAAAATCCGAATAAAATCCGTGAAATCCGTTGTCCTAACAATTGTCCTAATTTTGATGGCTCAGGGTATTTTTATGTCTGCTCAAGAAAGACCGAAAGTGCGCGCTCCGGAGATCACAGGCGGCCGCGGCTGGCTGAATACCGATAAGCCACTGTCGCTCGCGGCTCTCAAAGGCAAAGTCGTGCTACTCGACTTCTGGACCTACGGCTGCATCAACTGCATCCATATCATCCCGGATCTAAAGAAGCTCGAAGCCAAGTATGCCAACCAACTGGTCGTAATCGGCGTTCACTCCGCCAAGTTTCAGAATGAAAAAGAGACCGAGAATATCAGGCGCATCATCCTGCGGTATGAAATAGAGCATCCCGTTTACAACGATTCGGAATACGCCGTCTGGCAGAGCTACGGCGTGCGCGCGTGGCCCACGCAGGTGCTGATCGATCCGGCCGGTTACGTGATCGGCGGTGTCTCAGGCGAAGGCAACTACGACGTCATCGATCAAACTGTGGCGAAAGTTGTAGATGAGTTTCGCAAGAAAGGCGAGCTAAACGAAGAACCGCTCAAACTTGTTCTCGAACGAGCTAAAGTCGGAGAACTGCCACTCGCGTTTCCCGGCAAAATTCTTGCGGACGCCAATAGCGACCGCCTCTTCATCGCTGATTCAAATCACAACCGCATCGTAATTACAAAACTCGACGGCGCGCTCGTGGAGACGATCGGCACAGGCGACGCCGGCGCTGCCGATGGCCCATTCGATAAAGCAACCTTCTATCGTCCGCAGGGCATGGCTCTCTCAGGTGACAGTCTTTACGTTGCCGACACGGAAAACCATCTCATTCGCCGAGTCGATCTGAAATCGCGCACTGTGGAAACAATCGCGGGCACCGGCCAGCAATCCCATGACTATTTCAAAACCGGACCAGCTCGCTCAGTTGCTTTGAGCTCTCCCTGGGATCTGCAACTCGCCGGTCGCGTCCTATACATTGCGATGGCTGGTCCACACCAGATCTGGAAGATGGATCTCGACAAGAATGAAGTCTCAACTTTCGCGGGCTCTGGACGCGAAGCACGCCTGGATGGCCCGCTGTCGCAAGCCGGCTTTGCGCAACCTTCGGGAATTGCTACGGACGGGAAAACACTTTACGTTGCCGACAGCGAGTCGAACATTATTCGCGCGATCGACATCGCAGGTGGTTCGGTTAAAACACTCGTGGGCGGCGATCTATTCGAGTTTGGCGACGTCGATGGCTCGGGAGACAACGTACGCCTGCAACATCCGCTCGGTCTGATTTCAGTTGGCGACAAAGTGTTGATTGCCGACACCTATAATCACAAGATCAAAGAACTCGATCCGAAGCGAGAAAAGGTTACCACGCTGTTCGGGACTGGAAAGCCCGGCCAAGCAGATGGAGCCTCGGCTTCCTTCTACGAGCCCGGCGGGTTGGCGCTGGCCCATGACAAACTCTACGTTGCTGATACAAATAATCATGCGATTCGTGTCGTTGATTTGAAAACGAAACAGACAAGCACGCTTCGCATCAATGGCCTGACTCCGCCGGCGAAAAACGTGCAGGCACTGGAATCCGCTGCGGGACCAAACGCCGAAGAGATCAAGGTTGCGACGCAACGGCTTCGCTCGGGCGCCGGCGCGTTTCTGCAAATCGACGTGGAACTGCCCGCCGGCTATCACCTAAACCCGATGGCGCCGCAGCGCTATAAAATTTCAATTGACGGCAGTAATAGTTTGGCAATTGACGATAAGATCGCGGCGCGGGCAACAAAAGAGCTGAAGCTGCCAGTTCGTGTTCCGCTGAACACTACTGCACCAGGCGCAGCAACTGTTCGTGCGCAGGTTACGCTGTTTTATTGTCGTGAAGACAATACGGGAGTTTGCCGGATCAAAACGCTCGTTTGGCAGTTGCCGGTGGAAGTGACGAATGATGCGAGTGCGCCAACTGAAGTGACGCTACACGGCAAGGTAACGGCCGCAGATTAACGCTGATAATCGCAGATCTGCGTAGATCCGCGTTAATCTGCGGCTCACTTGCTCTCTCTTAGTACCACGAGTAATATCGTGACTCCCCTAAATTCAGATTCAAGGAGTGAGGTCGTGGCCGATAAACCATTTCTCACTGACATTAAGACTTTGCGCGAACGCGCGCGACAGCACATCGAAAACGGCGCAGTGACTGAAGGCTATAGCGCAGATCGCGAAACGGTGATTAAGCTTTTGAACGAAGCGCTCGCAACCGAGATCGTCTGTGTGCTGAGGTATCGACGCCATTATTTTATGGCCGCCGGAATCAACGCTGAAAGTGTGGCCGCAGAATTTCTTCAGCATTCTACCGAAGAGCAGGGACACGCCGACCAGATTGCGCAACGAATAGTTCAGCTAAAAGGCGAACCCAATCTGGATCCCGACGGCCTTTTGACGCGGAGTCATGCGGAGTATGTCGAAGGCGATTCGCTTGTCGACATGATTAAAGAGGATCTAGTTGCCGAACGCATTGCGATTGACAGTTATCGCGAGATGATTAATTACTTCGGGATTGATGATCCGACGTCAAGACGCATGATGGAAGGGATCCTCGCGGTTGAGGAGGAGCACGCCGATGACCTGGTAACTCTCTTGGAAAAGATGGGCTGATCGAGCTGTAGCCTGATAGCTTTTCGAAGCGTGATGCTTTGCATGTGGAGCATCACGCTTGTTAGTCTCAGCGTATTGTCTGAACGCCAGTCAAACCAAACTAATCCCGACCGGCCAACAATGTGCCGTAGTTGCGGGGCAATCGTCGGCGCGGGTGAACCTCAATGCGCCGTATGCGGAGCATCAACCACTAGCCAGCCTGCGCAAACTGCTAACCAGCGTCAACCCGATCGAGAAACTATCCGATTTGCTCGAGCGGTTTTAAGTCGTCCTTACAAGTTCACCATTGTCCTGCTCGTAGCAAATCTGTTTGTTTTTATGTTGATGTGGGAGTCGAGCGGGACGAGCTCATCGGTGTTGTGGCAGGCCTTTCCGGAGCCCGTTCTCATTGCTTACGGCGCCAAACTGAACTATCTGATCGCTGCGCCGAACTATCAATGGTGGCGCTTCATTGCGCCGATGTTTATTCACATCAACTTGATTCATCTGCTGGTGAATATGTACAGCTTGTTGATGGTTGGACCATTGGTAGAAAAACTTTACGGTTCAGCAAAGTTCGTGGTCTTTTGGATTGTGACCGGGATTGCAGGCGTGGTGGGGAGTTATTTAACAGTGCGTCCGCAGCTTGCGACGGGCCTTTTCGGACGTTTTATTTTTAAGAGCATTGACTTGCCTTCCGCGGGAGCATCCGGAGCCCTGTTCGGGCTCGTAGGCGTGCTCTTCGTGTTCGGCATCAAGTTTCGTCGCGAACTTCCGGAGGGCTTCAAGCGCGCGTTCGGCACGGGCATGTTGCCAATCATCTTTATCAATCTAGGTATTGGTTTTCTTGGTCGTGGATTTATTGATAATGCTGCTCATCTTGGCGGACTGTTGTCAGGTGCCGCGCTCGCGCTTGCCGTTGACTATCGGCGACCCGGCGCGCGTGCGAGTATCACAAACCTCTGGCGAGTCTTTCAGGTCCTGGTGCTGGCCGTAGTTGTGCTGGGGTTTTACAAAGTCGCGAGAAACTTCAACCACCCTGTGGCAACGGCAGTTCGCATAGCGCCAAACGGACGCACACAGGTTTTTGAAAACTATGTACTCGCGATGAACCAGGTTCAGGAAAAAGTCGCCGCAGTGATGCATAACCACGACGTGAGCAACGTCGCCGCGATAACGCAAGCGGCAATGCAGGCGCCGGCGCCTGATGCGCGAGCGACTGAGTTGAGAAACCAACTGCTCGCTATTCTTTCAAAACTCGCTGACGCCGCGGCTGCAAGTAGTCCCGTGCCGGGCAATGGACCAAGACGACCACCGCCGTTGGACCAAAAATTTGGGGATGAGCTCAAAGATTGGCAAAAGGAATATGACGTGTGGTTGAAAGATGCCGCAAAACGTTATGTGGCGCATTAAAACTTTTTCAGGAGAGACAAATGGAGATCAGAAAAGTAGGAGTTTTAGGATGTGGACTGATGGGCGCTGGTATCGCGCAGGTCGCGGCAAGTGCGGGATTCGAAACTGTCGTAAAAGAAGTTTCAGACGAGCTGATTACTAAAGGATTTGGCGGCATTGAAAAATCGTTGGCGAAGTTTGCGGAAAAAGGAACGATAACAGCGGATCAGCAGCGGGAAATTCGTGGCCGCTTATCGGGTACGACGTCATTCGCCGATCTCGCGGATTGCGACATTATAATCGAAGCAATTATCGAGAACCTGGAAGAGAAGCGCAGCACTTATCGCCAGTTGGATGAGATCTGCAAACCGGAGACGATCTTTGCTTCCAATACGTCGTCGTTATCGATTACCGAGATGATGACTGCCACTTCGCCGGAGCGGCAACGCCGGTTTATCGGGATGCACTTCTTCAATCCAGTGCCGCTCATGAAACTCGTCGAAGTTGTGAAGACGATTTTGACGGATGAAGATGTTTATCAACAGGGGGTGGAGTTTGGGAAGAAGCTCGGCAAGGTTCCCGTGCGGGCCGGTGATAAGACCGGATTTATCGTCAATCGTTTGCTGGTGCCTTACATGCTCGATGCGATTCGCGCTTTGGAAGAAGGCGTTGGGTCGATCATCGACATTGATAACGCGATGAAGCTCGGTTGTGGTTATCCGATGGGTCCATTCACGCTCGGAGATTTCGTCGGGCTCGATACGACGTATTACATTGCGGAGATCATGTTCAATGAGTTTCGTGAGAAGCGGTTTGCGCCCCCACCGCTATTGAAGCGCATGGTCCTGGCGGGACTGTACGGCCGCAAGTCCGGCCGGGGTTTTTACGATTACACGAAAGACGCGAAGAACCCCACGCCAATGAATTTGATCTAGTGTTGTTGACAGGATTGCAGATTTTCAGGATGAACATGTAAATCCTGTTAATCCTGTAATCTTGTCTAAAGTAGCCGGAATTGATAAAAAATAGCCGTCGCGGACAAAAGATTCTTATCGCCTTCGCATCCTCACGATGTTAGGATCACTCGCCGACTTAAACTCAGTTAGGACCGTCAGAATTCATCAACTTGATGCGTCTCCGAGCATCTCCTATACTGCAAAACGTATTGACTATTCAGCTCGCGGAGTTGGAACGATTGCAGCCTAACGTACACGAAGGTCGTCTTAATGCTGAGGCGTTTCGCTTCGCAATCGTCGCCAGCCGCTGGAATGAATTGATTTCAGCGCGACTGGTTGAAGGAGCTCTCGACGGTCTTAAGCGATTGGGCGCGAAAGACGCAAACGTTAGTTTGTATCGTGTGCCGGGTGCGTTCGAGATTCCGCTGCTGGCGTTGCGACTTGCACAGTCGCGCAGGTTTGATGCAATCATTTGTCTCGGCACGATCATTCGCGGTCAAACTCCGCATTTCGATTACATCGCGAGTCAAGTCGCGCACGGTATTTCGCAAGCAGGTTTGACGAGCGGGTTGCCGGTCGTATTCGGCATCGTCACCGCCGACACGGTGGATCAAGCCATCGATCGCGCCGGGGTGAAATTAGGCAACAAAGGGTTTGAAGCCGCCATGACGGCGGTTGAATTAGTTAATCTTTACAAGGAAGCTTTTGAGTAGTACCTGGTAATTCTTTATGGGTTCGAGACGTAAGGCGCGTGAATGTGCCTTGCAAATGCTCTTTGCGGCTGATGTTGCCGAAATGCCTGCGGACGACGTGGTCCGGAGCTACTGGGCTGAGCTTGGAGAATCTGATCTCGACGCGACTGCCCGGGAATTTGCTACACGGCTCGCTTC
>JBKPJS010000690.1:0-5451 GCA_046730815.1 Acidobacteriota bacterium | reverse complement strand
CGCGAAAACGTTGCAACGCGGCGACGGGTTAATGTCCGGCGGAATGAAATCGGCGCAGTCCAGCGGTCTGATTCCACTCGCCGGCACTCCCGGAATGAACGTGCCCGGCAACGGCGCATTCAAAGGCCGCGTGCGCAACACATGCAACGTACGAATGTTGATATAGCTGGTAGCGATCGTGAGATTGTGTGGCAACTGACGCTCGACGCTGATCACTGACTGAAGTGTGTACGGCGCTTGCAGTCCCTCGTCGAGTCGATAAACGGATCCCGGCACAGAGAACGAGATTAACTGGTCTCCGGTCGGAATCACGGGAAAGAAGTCGGGGTTCTGCACCGTAAACTGCTGCTGGTTGACTCCGTTCAAGCGAATGGCTTGCATCGTCAAGTTCTCGCCGACGCGTTCGTAGAAAACGCCGTAGCCGCCGCGAATCACCGTCTTCGATTGCTGCCCGCCAGGTGACCAAGCGAATCCGAGACGCGGAGCAAAGTTCAAATTGCTTTTGATGTTGTCCTGGTTTTCATAACGCAGGCCGAGACTCAAAGTTAGATTGGGACGCACCTTCCAATCGTCCTGGACATAACCGCCGAAATCCCACTGGCTGACTTCCGTCTCCGGATTTCCGGCAGACAGTCGAAACTGGCTTGCGCCGCCGCCGAGCGCTCGTATTTCCGCCGCGCTCTTCCCCTGCGCCAGGAACACCTGCGTGCGACGATAGCGCTCGATACTGGTAATGATCTCCGTGCCTGCGATCGGTTGATCGTTCGCATCGAGAATTGGACCAACGCCACCGCCGAAGAACGTGTATGTGCCGCCAAAATTCTGCGGCGAGAACTGGTCGATATGTATCCCGCGGAGACGGACGCCAGCCTTCAATGCGTGCTGGCCCATTGCGAATGAAGTGTTGTTAGTCAGTTCCCATTCCCGCTCCGTGCTATGCGATTGGCCCACCTGCGATCCGCCGCCGGTAAATGCTTCCTGCACCTCGAGAGTCGGAATGGAATTATCCGCATTTTGTGAGGTGTTGTTATGTTCAAACTGAAAGCGCGTTTCGTTGACGATGGTCTTATTGATGATCGACGTTTCTGTTAACTGAATACTCTGTTCGCTGTTCTCCGAATCGTAGGCGCGCGAAGGCAGGTTGAAACCGCCGACGTTCTGGAGGCGAGTGGTCTTCAAATAGTTATAGCGAGCCACTAACGTGTTGTTGGGGTTGATCTGATAGTCGATTCGGGGACTGAAAGAGGTGCGACGGCTCGGAATCGGAACTGTCTCACTGAAACCAACGATATTGTTATTTGCGTCGAGTACGGTCGCGACGACAATTGTTTGGTCGTTTATGTCGCGTTTATCAAAATCAATAAAGAAGGAGGCCTTTTTCTTCAGGAGTGGGCCACCGAAGTTTCCGCCGTACTGCCGCGTTTGAATCGGCGGTCGCGTATCCGCAAACGCGTTGCGCGAATTCAAGGCATCGTCGTTGAAGTTGAACGAAACTTGGCCGCGATACCGGTCAGTGCCCGGGCGAGTCAGAATTTCGATACGACCAAAACCGAGTCGATCGTATTCGGCGGAAAAAGGATTTGAGTTGATACGGATCTCGCGAATCGAAGCACGCGGCGGCAAGCGACCACCGGTGAAACCGTCAACAAAGATTTGACCGCCGTTTGGACCAGCGGAAGGACCAGCCAAAGCTTGCAAGGCAGCCGCGAGATCGTCCGGATCGTCGGGTAGTGAATCCAGGTCATCGCCCTTCAACACAACTGCACCGGCATTGTTTTCCGGCTCGGTGCTCAGCTCACGATTGTCGGTGGCAACCGTTACCTTCTGCTCTTCAATCGCAACTTTCAAAGTGATGTCGAATTGCTGCGCCCTGCCCGCAACGACTTCAACGTCGGCCATTTCAAACATCGCAAAGCCTGCATTGATTGCGCGAACTGTGTATTTGCCGGGAGCGAGCCCGTTGATTGTGTAGGAACCTCCGTCGTTGGTAACAACTGCCTTTTCAACGCCCTTGCCGTCAATCGCCGTCACACTCGCGCCAACGATCGCGCCGCCCAGCTCGTCAAGCACCTGCCCCTTCAACGAACCGGGTCGCTGCTGCGCAACCAGGGCGCCAGGAATGACCAGGCACAAGGCGATTACCAACACAATTCTTTTCATTCAGAAAGCTCCTCGGACTGCTTGGGGAAATCCGGCGGGTGGCCACGGAGGGCCACCCCTACAACGAGCCCCGCGTCTGCTTCGGATGGGCGTTATTGTAGGGGTGGCCCTCCGTGGCCAACCCACGTTGGCGCCGGGATTGTATCGAAATTAGCCGTAAAGAGTCTGTCAATGGATTGTAAAGTTTTGTCAGTTCTGTGGACTTTATGATTGACACTTCTTTACGCACAAAGATCAGCGATTACTGTAGGATCCGACACGACTTGCCTTAGGTCGTCCTTATGTCTTTCAATCTGGCTGAACAACCAATGGAACGCGTTCTGGTAATTGACGACGACGTCGGCCTTTGCGAGCTGGTCGGAGAATACCTCGAGCCCGAAGGCTATGCGGTTGAAGCGATTCACAACGGCGAACGTGGCATCGATCGCGCCCTCTCCGATGAACACGATCTGGTTGTGCTGGATGTGATGTTGCCGGGCACCAACGGCTTTGACGTGCTACGGCGAATCCGGGCGCGGTCTCGCATCCCTGTTCTGATGTTGACTGCGCGCGGCGACGACGTCGATCGAATCGTCGGACTCGAAATCGGCGCAGACGATTACCTCCCAAAGCCATTCAATCCTCGTGAGCTGGTTGCTCGTATTCGTGCCGTATTGCGGCGCGCCCAGCCCGTTGAGTCAACTACTTCTGCGCGCGAAACGATCCGTGTGGGCGATATCGAGATGGACAGTAACACGCGCAATGTGCGCCGCTCGGGAGAAGTAGTTGAACTCACCGGAGTCGAGTATGACCTGTTGGAGATACTGCTGCGCAACGCCGGTCAAATAGTGAAAAGAGAAGACCTCGTCAAGGAAGTTTTAGGGCGCGAATTATCGCCTTTCGATCGCAGCATCGACATGCACGTCAGCAACCTGCGCAAGAAGCTGGGCCACCAACTGAACGGTCTCGAAAGAATCAAGACCATTCGCGGCGTCGGCTACATCTATGGCGCCACCACCGAGAAACCCGAATGAAGATTCCCTTTCGCAGTTTGTATCTGAAAATCTTCATCTGGTTTTGGCTCGCCATGATCATTATCAACGTCGTACTCTTTGCGGCGGTGGCGCTCACTCGTCCCACTCCGACCGGAAGGTCCTGGCGCGATCTCACTCAAGTTGGTCCAAACGCGCAAAAGGCCGCTGAGATCTTTGAGCAGTCAGGACCGGCAGCACTGGCCGCTGCGCTTCAGTCAACCGAGAAAGCCTCGGGTGTTAGTGCGACGTTCTTTGACGAAAGTGGAAGGGAACTTTCGGGACGTAGCGTACCGCCGGGAGCGGCTGAACTGATCGCGAAGGCGACGGAAAGTCGCGAGATTGAATTCAACTTCGCGGGACGAAACACGCTTGTCGCGCGGCCTGTTGTTAGCCCGACGGGCCAGCGCTACATGTACGTTGCGCACATTCCTCGTCCGCCTTTCACTCCAAGCTTCCAAACCTTAGGTCTGCGGCTGCTTATTGTTCTAGTAATCGGCGGTATCTTTTGCTTCTGGCTGGCGCGGTATCTCACGACGCCGATTTTGAAACTTCGCACCACCACGAACGAGCTGGCAGAAGGTAACCTCGGCGCGCGCGTGGCGACCAACCTCGCCAAACGTCGCGACGAGGTGGGCCAATTGGGGCGCGATTTCAACGTGATGGCCGAGCGTTTGGAATCGATGGTCAAAGCGCAGCAACGGCTGCTTGGCGATATCTCGCACGAATTGCGCTCGCCACTCGCGCGACTTGGAGTCGCTCTCGGCTTGGCCCGGCAACGTTCCGGTCGGGAAGCTAATGGCGCACTCGATCGCATCGAGCGTGAGTCAGACAATCTCAACGAAATGATCAGCCAGTTGCTGACGCTGACACGTTTGGAAAGTGGGACCGCTGGTCGTAAGCGAACTGACGTCGATCTCGCAGCGCTGGTGCGTGAAGTTGCAGACGACGCGGATTTCGAAGCACGTAGTCAGAACCGTGCGGTGCGGGTAGTTTCAAGTGACAACTGTTCGATCAACGGCGTCGAGGAGTTGCTGCGAAGTGCGGTTGAAAACGTCGTGCGCAACGCGGTTCGCTATACGCGCGAAGGGACAGCGGTTGAAGTGGCGCTTCGCAAACAAAATGGGGGGAGCGACAACTTCGCCGTGATCAGCGTGAAGGATCGTGGCAATGGTGTTCCGGAGGAAGCGCTCGAGAAGATCTTTCGTCCGTTCTATCGCACCGAAGATGCGCGCGACCGGCAGAGTGGCGGCGGCACCGGATTGGGCCTCGCGATCACCGAACGAGCAGTACGTATGCACGGTGGCTCGATCCAGGCCGCGAATACTCCCGGCGGCGGTTTGTCAGTCGAGATGCGTTTCCTTTTGACAGGATTACATGATTTTCAGAATTAACAAGCTTCTTATTCTGTTAACCTGAAAATCATGTAATCCTGTTTAACTGTCTGCGTCGCCTGCGCGCCAACTGCATCTCTACAAACCTAACCACCAGTATCCAAATCAAAGCCGCTACAAATCCGGCGATGACGTCTGTCGTGTGGTGCACGCCCAGGTAAATTCGTGACAAGCCAATCAGCAAAAACATCACCGTAGACACGATCCAAATTACTGCTCGCGCGCGTTTAGATTTGATTCGGGCTGTAAGAATTGCGGCGAGCGCGCCAAAGAAGCAGGCGCTCGTCAGTGAGTGTCCACTGGGAAAACTGTAAGTCTCCGGTGGGGATAAGTTGAAAAACGGTACCGGCCGTTCACGTTTGAAGGCGAGCTTGAGAGTTACATTTAATAAGCCCGCGCCGATCATCGTGATCGCGAAGAGTTTTGCTTCACGACCCCACTTGCGCGTCGCAAACCAGGCGCAGGCGAAGATCGTTCCGACGGTGAGCGATATCGTCGATCCAACAAAAGAAAACCCACGCATGATCGTGGTGAGCACAGGCGAAGCAAGCTGATGAACCGCGGCGCGAGTGGCTTCGTCGAACTGTCGCGTCTCACCTTCCAACACTTCGTCTGCCAGCCACCCGAAGAACACGAGCGCGCCAATGGCCGCCGCCAGGCCGAGCAGGAGTGATACACTAAGAAACTCAAACCAACGCTTTTCGTTGGCGCTCGTTGTTGACATCGGTTCTTTAGTAGCGAAATTGTACAGGATTTACAAGATTTTCCAGGATGTGCCGGATCAATCTTGTTTATTCTGAAAAATCTTGTAAATCCTGTCTCATTCGTGGCTGATCTTCCCAGACGAAAGTTTCTGAAAACTATTGGAGGCGCCGCAGTGGCGAGCG
>JBKPJS010000689.1:0-4630 GCA_046730815.1 Acidobacteriota bacterium | reverse complement strand
TTGGCGCTGAATTCAACGTTCAGAGTGAAGCGGCCATCGGTGCTGTTATCCGACGGCTCCATCTTGTTCAGATGCGCCGAGGTGGCCCCGGTACTCAGCCAGCGTTCGATCATCCCGGTGTATTCCGGCTTCGACAGACGGCGAAACTCTGTGCGAAACCTCGCCGCAGTTTGGCCGTTTGCTTGCTCCTTGATCTGTCCGGCGATACCTCCGTCTGC
This sequence comes from Acidobacteriota bacterium, assembly GCA_046730815.1. Lineage (GTDB taxonomy): Bacteria > Acidobacteriota > Blastocatellia > Pyrinomonadales > Pyrinomonadaceae > PSRF01. The sequence goes on along the minus strand of JBKPJS010000689.1, from coordinate 4,412 downwards.
GTCCAATGCCAGGGTCGCAATACGTTCGAGCTGGTTCATCTCCGGTGGAGTCACCGGCATTCGCACGAGCTCCGTCTCAGATTTCGCATCGAGCAACGCGAGGCTGCCTTGAAGATAAAAAGGCAAGTCGCCAATCGGCGTTTGATCGTCAGTTGGATCGAAGATCAGCAGTCGCCCCAACGTGGGATGCTGAATGATCGTGCTGGCCTGAGTTTGATCGCTGACCTTGACTGCGATGATGCAGTGATTGAACTGTTGCGGTGACGGCCATGCGGCACGAACGTAATTCGGATCGCCTGAGTAGATACTGACGGGAATAGCGGTGATGCCGACAACCTTGAGCATCGCGCGCATCAGATTCGCTTTGTCCTTACAGTCGCCATACGACTTAGCAAAGACTTCGGTCGAAGCATGCGGACGATAACCGCCGCCCCGACCGATACCGGTTTGGATTGAGATGTATCGAATGTTTTGTACGTACTCTGCAATCGCGCGAATCTTGTCGTACTCAGTCTTAGCAAGCGCTGTCAGCTCGTAAGCTTTTCTCGCGAGCGCATCGTCAACCTGCACCTGCGGATCTTCCAACTCGCTCATCCAGGCTGCCACGTCGCCCCAGTTTGCGAATGTTTTTATTGTTAACGGCTGCGTGTTTGCAGGCGGGTGATAACTCACTGCCAACCGGGGCACGAGATTACTAATACTCGGACTCAAGGGCTCATCAGGAATTGGCGGAAGGTTCGAGAGTTCCCATGAATAGCTGGTGCCGTTGATAGTGGGTTCAATCTTTGAGTGATTAAAAGTTATACCTTCGGCGCGCCAGCCTTCGGGCAGCGTGAGGTTGTATCGAGAGCTGATTACCGGAAGCGAACCCTGGAAGAACCAGTCAGCCTGGCTAAAAACGGATCGGTCCTCGAGCGTGTAGCTGTAAGCAAAAACAGCTCCATCCACAACGTCATTTCCTGCTGAGATTTTCCTGACACGGTACTCGTTGTAAACGTCGTTGAGATCAGCCGCGACGTCGACTGTGTCGTCTTTGCCGTAGCGCTTTGTTTCGCTGCCTGGCCGAACCAACCACGCGCGAAACTCTTTCACGTTCCCGATGTCCGGGATGTAGCCAACGTGCCCAATCGCATAATCGCGTCCTTCGCGTCGTAGAATACGGACGGCATAGTTATAGACCTCTCTGGTCCGTCCATCCGCGCCAACCGTAATTGTCGATTCATCGACGAGCACCACGGCGGGCACATCTTTTTCGTAGGCTGGGACCTTAATCGTGGCAGCCTGTTGCACCCATGGAGGAGTTTCGTCACCGGGCGCGGCGCTGACGGGTGCTGCGAATACCACGAGACTGACAATTGCGAGTAACCATGTTTTCATTGGAAATCTCCATCTGACCTCTCTGGACACGGAGAAGCACTTTCAATTCGTCGTCGCAGACTGTTTCAACGCGACGCTGTGACTGTCCTGCTTGTGCAGCACGTCGAAATAGTTTTTAACTGCACCGTAAGACTCAACCGGGAACAGGATTGATCCACCGCCGCCAAAGAAAAAACTGCGCTTGTAAACGAGCGATTTTTTGTCTGTCGTGATCGCCAGGCTTGGCTTGTATTCAGAAATACCAGCGCTTGTGAAAGGCGCCGGAGCATCCGCATTATCAAGCGCATAACCATGGGGCAGTTCGATTTCGACGTAATCGTCTTCAGACCACGGATAGTGGAAGTAGACCGGATACTTTCGACCGGTGGTAGCGAATAGAGGACCCACGCCATGCTGGAAAAAAGCGGGCTGTAAGAACAGCCGTTTACCCGTGCGTTGCGCATAACCCGGAAACCGCACGTGGTAGGCATAGACGAGCGGCTTCACGTGATCGGTAACATTCTCGATCTTGATCGCCGTGACTTCCGCTGCGCTCATTTGATCCTTAATCTCTGCTTTTAAACTCTCTTCACGCTGGGTGTCAGACTCCTCGTCCATCTCTTCTTTTTTCTCGATCGCGAAATGGCCGGTGAATTCCACGCTAATGTCACCTTCGAGCGTTCCATCGTCACTAAGTTTCAGTTTTGCATTTCTCTTCACTTTTGATTTCTCGGGTGGCGACATCGGCGTATTAACCCAAACTGGTTGCTTGGGATCCGTGATCAGTGCCTGTTCGCCCTCTTCCTGCCAGCGGAGCATTCCGAACGGAATGTAGTTGTAACCGGGATTAAAGAACTTCCAGTTGCCGCCGACGTTGACTGCGATATTTTGCGGGTCGATAAAGTAGCTGTTAGGGATGCTTTTATCGAAGAAGAGATCGCCACGATCAGGGGCGAGGACGATTCGGGCATCGAAACCGGAAGCGTTGGCGAGCGCTGCGAAAAGCAGATCGACGTCGCCTCCTGTTCCCATTCCTCGCTTCAAAGTGTCAGCGGGGTTTTTATTGGCTTTGAGTTTTGCGCGTTCGTCGGGCGTCAAACCTGAGGCATCGTTGCTGGTGTTTTTAATCTTGGTCCGGCAAAACTCAAATAACCGTTCCAGCTTTTCGTCGTCGCTTTTTGCATCCGCGATTAGTGTGCCGGCCAACTGCTTGACTTCGTCATTTGGCTTGATCAGCGACTTGTTTTCTTCATAGTAAGTCTTCGCGAGCTCGAACCAGTACTTCTCAGGATTGGGTTTCTCAGTCGCTCTTTGGTAATAGACCAGCATCCAGGTTTTTATTTCATCCTCCGGAGGCATGCGGGATTCTTCATGCAGTGCCGGCATGTCTGTCATCGTTGTGCTGTAGAAACCACCCTTATCCTTCACCCATGGAGAGGGGCGGCCATGCATAGTTATGGAATTCAAAGTGGCGCCTGGGTAGGCCATCGGCTTGACGAGATACTGCACGCGCTGCACAGGTATGTCGCGCTGGAATTGCAGGCGAATGAAATTCGCATCGCGATTAACGCGGACTTCGCGCCAGCGGTATTCAATGATGCAACCGGGCTCTACAGCGGGCATTGCAAATGAGCGAGCTTTTACTTTCAGCCCGCTGACTTTGACGATAGTGCGCTCAAAAACATCTTCTTTCTTGAGCTCCACGATGGAACCGTCAGGTTTGATCGTGCGAGCAGCGATGTCTTTAATCTTGATCTGGCCACCGTAGATGTTGCCGAAGGGCAGGTCAATCTTGCTTTGCGAGTCGCGGCCGCGCTCGGTGAATACCTTGACCCTGACGTAGTGATTGAAAATCAGGTCGCCCTCTGGATTGTCATCAATCCTGACTTCCCAGAATAGGGCCTCGGCATCGGCCTCTTTCTCGACAGCGGCAGTCTTCAGGGCAAGTTCCCCAGGGTCTAGCGGTTTCCACTCATCACTGGCTGCCCGGATGGACACAGGAAAAGAGGAAAGTAGACACAGGAATACGCCCAATAGGAGGGAAAATGGGGGATGGGTTTTCATTTTAAAACTGACCTCTCGAGACGTTCCTAGAGCAGTTGGTTCAATTTCAGTCGCTGGGTGTGAAAAATACCGAAGATGCTGGGATCCCCAGTGCTGGAGGATTTTAACCAAAAATTCATAGAGGGTTCAACCAAAATAGGTCAACCACTTGGCGTCGGCAAAGACCGTTACGTATAATTCGTCGGAGGTCGCAAACAGCCAAACACAGCCGCAGTTAGCAGGAGGAAACGCATGGTCAGCACGCTAAAACGCTCGGATTCAGTTGAACGGATCGCAGAGCTCCTTGGCTCGAACGCATCTCAACTGTTGGATCACTCCTCACAAACGATAGCCAAAGAGCATCTGCAGCTTCCCGGGCCGGATTTTGTCGATCGTGTTTGGGGAATTTCCGATCGTTCACCGTCAGTGCTGCGCTCGCTCCAAACGCTGTTTGATAACGGCAGGCTGGCGGGTACGGGATATCTTTCCATACTTCCAGTCGACCAGGGGATCGAGCATTCCGCCGGCGCTTCTTTCGCGCCGAACCCGGAGTACTTCGATCCGGCAAACATCATCAAGCTTGCTATCGAAGGCGGCTGCAATGCCGTCGCTTCAACCTTCGGCGTGCTCGGGGTCGTTGCTCGGAAGTATGCTCACAAGATTCCGTTCATCGTGAAGATCAATCACAACGAGCTGCTCACTCTCCCGAACAAGTTCGATCAGGTGTTGTTTGGAACCGTTAAAGAAGCACACAATCTTGGGGCTGTCGCTGTGGGCGCTACAATATATTTTGGTTCTGACGAATCCACGCGGCAGATCACTGAGATCAGCCAGGCATTTGCTCAAGCGCACGAACTTGGAATGGGGTGTATTTTGTGGTGCTATCTTCGCAATCCAAAGTTCAAAACTCCGGAAGGTGATATGCACGCGGCGGCGGATCTTACAAGCCAGGCAAATCACCTCGGCGTAACGATCCAGGCGGATATAATCAAGCAGAAACTTCCCGAGCGAAA
>JBKPJS010000688.1:0-2445 GCA_046730815.1 Acidobacteriota bacterium | reverse complement strand
GGATACCAGCCGCCGCCGCGAATCCAACGCTGCTGGTAATAAGTGCGACGAGCCACGAGGTAGCCGTCCGCATCTGATTCCGGCATCGATCGTAAGACTTGAATCGAGTGCTTGAGTTCATCGGAGACTCGCTCATCCGCGTCGAGACTGAAGTTCCACTCGTGCTTTGCCTGTTCGACTGCAAACTGCTTCTGCGCGCCAAAGCCGGGCCAGGTGTTGGTTATTACTCTTGCGCCACAAGCCTCGGCGATGCTCCGCGTGGCGTCAGTCGAGTTAGAGTCTACCACTACCATCTCGTCGGCCCATGCGACTGATTCACAGGCGGCCTTAATATTCGATTCTTCGTTGAGGGTTATGATGGTGGCGGAGATCTTCATCCACCGTAAGCTTACCAAAGGCCAAATTAAAAGGCCGCAGATTTTCGCGGATGAACGCTGATCTGCGTTTATCCGTGGAAATCTGCGGCCTGTAAAAAGGGCCGGAACTAGACGCCTATGGGACTATCGGCGCGTCAACCACCACATTGTTGGCCCGCAACGTCGTCGAAGTAGCACGCTGCAAGTCCGCGAGCGCCTTGTTGTAGTCCGTCTCCGCTCTCAACTCCGAAGCACGCGCGTTCGCCAGCGCGTTCTCGCGTTGGAACAGCAAGAACGTAGTCGAACGTCCCACCTGGTATAACCGCTGCTCGCCTTCGAGCTGCATTTCTGCATTCGTTCGTGCTTCACGCGCCGAGAGAACTCGCTGCCGTGCAGACTCAACCGCCTGAGCAGAATTGCGAACATCAACTTCGATAGTTTGCTCCTGCGATCGCGTTGACGCCATTAACTGCTCTTTCTGAATCCTCGCGCCCGCGAGGTTCGCTTCTGCGGTCTTGTTCTTGAACGGGAACGAGAGCGCGACGCCCACCGTGATGTTGCGTGTGTCGCCGCTGATCAGGTTCCGCAGGTCGCGTCCATAGCCGCCGATGAGGGTGGGATTAGGACCGCTAGCCTCTGCTGCCACCAGCGGTGTAGTCGTCGTAGGAAGCCCGAGTGCGATCTGAGTCTGACGAATCTGCTCGAGCAAAAACGCGTTCGGATCGGTCAGTGGACTGCCGACAATGATTGGTACCTGAGTTCCCGGCGTCACAACGGGTGAGACGTTAGTACCCGCGAGACCGGTCAGTGCCACTGTTCCGACTAAATCGAGCTGCGGTTTGGTCTGGTTCTTGAAGAACTGGATATCGATGTCGTTGATATCGTTCTGCAAACGCAGACGCCGCAACTCCGGACGATTGTCGCGAGCCGCTTTCAAGGCGTCCGGAAGGTTCACCGGGGTAGTATCAAACTTCGGCGTCTCGGTTGGCGTCACTTGTGCAGACCAGTCGGGACTGTTTGGATCCTTGAAGATCAAAACCTTCAGGTTGTTCTCCGCAATCGCAACTGCCTGAATCGCTGAGTACAGCGCCGTTTCACGATTCGCGAGCTCAGTTTGGACCTCAGCTCTCTCGAGCGGAGCTTTGGCACCGGCGGAGATCTGCGCTTCGATATTCCGTAAACTCTCACGCGACAGATTAAGGTTAGCCAGTTGGTTCTGCTGATCGCGCAAGGCGAACACAAGTTCCCAGTAGGTCTGCTGCACACGCGTGATTATGTCAATCGTGCGCTGGCGAAAATCCGCGTCCGACTGGTCCAATCGCTTGCGCTGAATGCGAATCTGCCGGCGATTGTTGTCGATCGAACGATCCCGCAGCAGTGGTTGCGTAAACTGCAAAGAGAGGTTCGATGAGTAGAACGGGTTCAACTGGCTGAAGCTGTTGCTCGTGTTGGTCTGCGAATTTTGAAACTGGAGGAAATAGTTTCCACCGCCGCGGCCAAACTGCTTCTGCACGGACGGGCTCCATGAATAAGTCGTCGTGCTGGTCACGGAACCGCCGCCCAACGAGCTCGCCTGGGGAGAAATGCGCTTGTCGTATTGCGGCGTGATCGCAAAGATCGGATCGAAGATGCCCTCGAGCGACCGCAATTGAGTCTCAGCAAAACGAACGTCATCACGTGCGACTTCGATGTCGTTGTTATTCTCGAGCGCTCGTTTGATCGCATCGTTCAACGACAGCGCCACCGTCTCACTGCCCACACCTAAACGATTCAGACTCGGCACCGGCGGCAGTGGCTTGGCTTGAAACTGCGGAATTACCGGTTCGCGCAAAGGCTCGTTCGCTCCGCTGGGCACATTCGATCCGCCGGGCACGTTCCCTGCCGGAGGTGTTGGCGATGGTTTTTGTGCGGGCGGCACAGTAACTCCCGGCGGCGCTGTCGGACTTGTTTGCTGTGTTCCCGGAGGCGCCGAGGGATTCTGCGTGGGCGTCGTAGTCCCCGGAATCGGTTCCTGTCCTGGTGGTCTGGTTGGATCTCCAGGCGCAGGTGTTGGTCGCGGCGTCGACTGCGGTGTTTGTGCCAGTGCGGC
>JBKPJS010000687.1:0-6975 GCA_046730815.1 Acidobacteriota bacterium | reverse complement strand
CGCGATGCTTGTCCCAGAAGCTGCGCTTCCGCGGCTCGTAGTTGTAGTAAACGCGCTGCGATGAAGCCCGGCTACCCGAGTTGCGATAAACCACGCGAGTCGGAGCGCGTCTGGTTGACGTTACCGTCCTCTGTTCGGTTTGTGTCGCTGCGGCGAAACCATCCGCGAACCCGGTTTTATATGCTGTCTGCTCGCCTGCTGTGTTGAACGCGGCCGGAATCATTTCGTTGTTCGAGGCGTATTCCGCAGCGGCGGGACTGGTTTGCGCAGCGTTCTGCGCGGCAGTGGTAGTTTCAGCCGTCGCTGGCTGAGTCTTGTGCATAACCAGTGCGCCAACGGAGCCACCGATTAGGGCTGCAATCAAGGCCACTGGAAGTAATTTGTTAGTCATAATCATCGCTCTGCTTCTCCTTGCAAAAGATCCAGTACTTCTCAAGCAGTGCTGCATGCTGCAAGAGGTATTCCTTTTTTGTCGGGGGATTTGAGCTGACGGCTAACTACGTGGGATTTTAGCAATCACTGGCGAAAAAACAGCTCCTGCAAGAAATTCACAAGAGAATTCCAACGGTTCTGATCAGAAGGGAGATGGTGAGTGTACCCGATATGGAAACGCCGTATTCGATATCGGCACTGGATTGGGCTTGGTTGTTTGTAGGGGCGGCCGTCCCTGGCCGCCCGTCGTGCCAAATTCTACGACGGGCGGCCACAGGGCCGCCCCCTACAAAAACTCTACGCGGCCCGTTGGGCGGGCTTGTCTTTTAAGAGCTCGAGGGCTTTCTTAAGTTGCAGGTCTTCGGCCGCTGGTTTGGCGGGCGCGGGTGCTGTTTCGCGTTTCTCATTTCCCTGCTCTGGCTTGGCGATCTCGTCGTCGTCATTACCCGTCAGGTCGTCTGGATCGACTGAGTCGGCTAGTTCCGTTCCCTTAACTTCAACTGTCGGGGTCACACCAGAATGGGCGCGATCCTCGCCCAGGAATGTCTTGCCATTGGCACTTGCCCACTTAACGGTCGTCAGCAGGAGACCATCGCCGCCACGCAATGAAAACAGTTGCTGTTCGGTGCCTGCGCCAAAACTTTTTTCGCCGACAACCTGGCCTCGATTTCGTTCCAGCAACGCGGACGCAACCACCTCAGCCGCTCCGGCTGTACCTGTATCGATCAGCGCTACGACCGGTCCGGAAAAGATTGTCGCCTTCGGATCAGCGGTAAACGTTTTCAACGCCTTTCCTTCGCGACCGATAGTCTCAGCAATGACTCCGTCTTTAATGAAAAGATTCGCGACTGCCACAGCTTCCGGCAAGGATCCACCGGCGGTGTCGCGCAGGTCGATAACGATCTTCTGTGCGCCCTGTTTGATGAGATCTTGGAGACGAGCACGTGCCTCAGTCGATTCGCCGTCAGTAAAACTGTTGATTCTCAGTATGCCGACGCGTCCCGCTTCTATGCGAGCCTCGGCAGCGGCCGCTCGTGCAGTTCCACGCTTCACCGTCACGGTCAGCGGGCTAGAATTCGCTCTTAAAACCCTCAGCTTGACTTCACTGCCTGCGGGTCCGTTGAGTAGTTGTTTAGCGTCGTAGAGAGAAATGTCTCGCGTGGCTTTCGTATCGATGTATTCGATGATGTCGCCGGCTTTGATACCCGCCTGGTCCGCGGGCGAGCCCTTCATCGGCGCGATCACGTAAAGATACGAGGCGACTTGCGATAGCTCGGCGCCGATGCCGGTCTGATTGTCTTTGTTTCCGGCGTTATACTCGCGTACTTGCTCGGGCGTCAGATAGGTCGAGTAAGGATCCAGGCCGTATGCAAGACCGCGCAGCGCGCCTGCCCGAACCTTATCCATGTTTGGCTCATCTACATAATCGCTCTGAATGTGCTGTAGCACGCTTTCGAAGATACGTAACTGCGCATTCGGGTCGTTCGCCGGCTGTTGGGCGCGCGTGGAAATCCAGCCACCCACAGCGGTATAGAGAGTTAGCGTTGCAGACAGCAGGGTAAGGATGAACTTGGTACGAAATGACATTTACCTACCTCATAGATTACGTTAGAGCCCGGACCAATACGAGGATCGCGCTAGTGCGAATCGAAACGTATGATACAGGCGGCATTTACGGGGTGCAAGCCAAAGCTTTCTGATTCAAAGTGAACAAAAACAAAGATCAGTTTAGTCCCTTGGGATCGATTCTCGCCCTGGATCTTGGCCAAAAGCTTGTCGGCGCCGCGATATCGGACGAACGGTTGATTACAACCAAACGACTGCCACCACTCAAGCGCTCGAATTGGAAAAAACTACTTCAGGACGTGCGCCACTTGATTGAACGCTTTGACGCCCAAACGATAGTGGTGGGTTTGCCGTTGAAACTGGATGGAACGGAGGGGGATGCGGCAAAAGATGTTCGCCGTCTGGCCACTAACCTGGCTAAATCAGTCGAACAGCCAGTCTACCTCCAGGATGAGCGCTTGACTTCGTTTGCAGCCGCAGCGAATTTAAAGGCGGAAGGTGTCAAGCCCGACGATATTCCTGCACTCGTAGATGGCGAAGCGGCAGCGATGATCCTGCGAGACTTTCTCCAGACTGATCAGGAACGAATACGCGTTCCCTCTGAGACAACACAAGAATGAAGCGGCTAATACTTCTGATAATCGTGCTTGGCATACTTGCCGTGGCAGCTCTTGGGGCCTGGGCCTACTCCGATTTGCGCAAGCCCGTGGCTCACGCCAAGGCCGGTCAATACATCGAGATTCCCAAGGGCTCGTCTCCAGCGGCGATAGTCAGGAAGTTGGTTGCCGAAGGAGTGATCAAACACGAATGGCCGTTAAAGCTTTACCTTAAGAGCACCGGAACGGGAAGCACTCTAAAGGCGGGCGAATATGACTTTCCGTCACCTATTTCGCCGCTCAGCGTGCTGGCTAAACTTCAGCAAGGTGAGCGACGGCTCAACCGGTTGACGATAATCGAAGGCTGGACGCGTTGGGACATCGCGCGGGCGATGACTCAGGTTCCTGAATTCAAGCTGGCGAGTGAGGCTCAAGCGTTGGACTTAATGAATAACGTGAGCCTCGTTGCCGATCTCGATCCGGAAGCCAAAAATCTCGAAGGGTATTTGTTCCCCGACACCTATGAGTTCTCGCCCGAAACGACGCCTGCCCAGTTAATAGAAATGATGGTAAAGCGCTTTCGGAACGTCTGGAAACCGGATTGGACCGAGCGTGCGCGCACCCTCAACTTCTCGCCGCGCCAGATCGTTACGACGGCTTCAATCATCGAAACTGAGGCTAAGCTTGATGAGGAGCGGCCGGTGGTTGCATCAGTGATCTATAACCGCTTACGAAGGGACATTCCACTCGCAGTCGACTCAAGCGTGATTTATGCCTCGAAGCTTGAAGGAAAGTGGCGCTACGATGGCAAAGTTTACCTGAGTGACATTCAAAGGCGATCGCCTTACAACACTCGAATCTACGCAGGGCTGCCGCCAGGACCAGTCGCCTCACCTGGCGAGAGTTCTTTGAAAGCGGCGCTGAACCCAGTCACGTCAGATTTTCTTTATTACGTCCGTAACCCAGCGCGTGACGATGGCGCTCACAACTTTTACAGCAATGGCGCTGAGTTTGAGACAGGCGTCCAGGCATTGCGCAAGTGGGAACGCGAACGTGATGAGGAAGAGGCGCGAAAGAAACGCGAAACAGGATCACAGGATTAACAGGATTGACACAAGATTAGCAGGATACAGATGAACAGTTCTGAAAAACGCATCTTGCCAATCCTGAAACATCCTGCAAATCTTGTAAAGACATTGGCTTGTATTTGCCTGACCGTTAATCTATTCTCAGATTACGAGTCCCCTTGAAGTTCATTGCGGTATCAAAGCAAGAAGGTGGCGTCATGTTGCGCATAATTACTGTTCTACTCGTGTTGATTGCTTGCTCGGCTCCAGCATTCGCACAGGCGGCGAAGGGCGTTGACAAGCAAAACGAGCGCGTCAGAGATAGCGGTTCGGAACGAACGCCTGCAAATAACGGCAATAAGACTGACGTGGGTGCCGGTCGAGGCATCGACTTCGGCAGCGGCCGCACTCCTGAAACACCTCCACTTCCAAATCCATACCGGCTAAGCGGGCGGCGTGATGTAATCATTACCGCGGTGCAGGAGTTGATGCGAGACCGGAAGCTCGTTGTCGATGAGAGTGCATCAAAGCTCTCAGAGGGAATCATCGTCACGCAGCCGTTCACATTTACGAAGGGAGCCGTAAACTCCGCAGGTGACCTCAGCAGATATGCAGACGTTCCGACCTCGAGTGCCCGGGCATGGACACGTGGCCGCTACACTTTGACAGTCGAAGTTCAGCCAATCGACGGCACCACTGCTAACATCGCAGTTAATGCAAAAGTTGAAGGACGAACTGACGGCGCGACGGGAGCTGAATGGACCACGCTGAGAAGCACTGGTCTTGCTGAAGATCAATTTCTTGAAGGCCTCATAACGGCTGTAACGGGCGCTGCTCCTCCGGGAAGGACGCCGCAGAACCCGTAGATTGAGTTAAGGAATTACTTGAATGCCAATTGCAATTGAAAGAGGTGACACCTGACAAATCCGCAATCGGCAATTGGCAATCAAAAATATGATTAACGATCCATTTCATCCGGAAGAAGCCATTGCTCGGCAGCACGATTCAAATCGACGAAAACTGCTGGCAGTGGTTTGCGCGGTCGCTATCACAGCAATTCTCCTCATCGGCTACGGATACATTCGCAAGTATTACACGCAAAAATTTCTCGCCAGCAACACGCCACCGCCGGTTATTGACTCAGGCGGGCCGAAAGGACCACCGCTGGCCCACGTCGTAGTTGACGAGCCAACACTTTCCCAGGGCATGACGACAATCGGCGGCGTTGTAAAAAACATTTCAAAGCAGGAATTAAGTGGCCTTTCTGTTGTACTCGAACTGCGCAGGCGAAAAGACGGCGGCATCGAAGAGAGTTTACTTCCCGTGACGCCCGCCCAACTCGGACCAGATCAAGAAGGTGTTTACTCGATGAAAGCGCCGGCGCAGGATTTTGCTTCGATTCGTCTTGCCGGCTTGAAGGCCGATCCGCAATCGACTTTGGTTGCTTACAGCTCTTCACAGGGGAAGAAACGACCGCCCGAGCGGCTCGAACCGCGAACGATAGTGGTCAAGCGCGCGGGCAAACCTGGGGAGTTTATAAACTCGCCAGACAACCCGGCACGTGTTCCCTAGTCTCCCAACATCACATCTTTTGAAGTTTTTGTTGAGGGGTCGGCGTGCCGATGCTTAAGGTGAAATGAGAGCTGTTCGCGCACTTTTGATCGTTTCTGCTCTTCTACTCTGCTCGGGTATTACTCTCGCTCAGAATCCTGTCCCGCGATCTACGCCTCCGCCGGTTGACGGAGCGGTAAAGAGTCCCAGTCAACAGGAAGAGCGTCCGCTGACAACGTTCGAAGAAGAAATACGCATGAAGCGGGCAATCAAGCTGGCTGAGAAGGACCATCAGGAGAACCTGGATCGTGCGCGTGAGATCGCGCAAATTGGAAAAGAACTTCAGGAAAGTATGAAGGGCCAATCAAACCTCGACCGCAATGCTATAAAGAAGGTCGAGCGTCTCGAGAAGCTCACAAAAAAGATCCGCGGTGAGGCTGGTGGCGAGGATGAAGAGGTTGAAATCGTGAGCCGTCCATCCGATGTCTGTTCTGCCATTAAGCAAATCGCGGAGGCTAGCGAGTCCTTATCGAAGGACGTTCAAAACACGCCGAGACAGGTCGTGTCAGCGTCAGTGATCAGTAACGCTAATGTTTTACTTGAGCTAATCAAGATACTTCGTACGTTCGTTCGTCAGCCTTAAGTATGCGATCAATTCTTCTTCTACTCGCAGTCTTGTGCGCCAGCGCAGTTGTCGTTGTGGCTCAGGACGATGATGTAATCCGCACCAACACCGAGCTAGTGGTGCTGAACATCACCGTTACAGACAAGGGTGGGCAGTACGTGAAGGGCTTGAAGGTATCTGACTTCAAAGTCTACGAAGATGGCATTGAAGTTAAGTCAAACATGATCGCCAGCTTCTCACTTCAAGAATCACCTTATGCCGCGGTGGTGCTGCTGGATAGTTCCGGCAGCATGGAAGCGCGCTTCTCGTTAGCACGATCGGCCGCGATCAGGTTTCTCGATGGCCTTCGTCCCGAGGATGTCGCAGCGGTCTACAGGTTTGATTCAAAGGTTGAACGTGTGCAGGAGTTTTCGGGTGGCAGGGACCTCGCTCCGACGGCATACGCGATTCGTGCGAAGGGCATGACAACCCTCAACGATGCGATAGTGGAAGCTTCAAAAACACTCGCAGAACGACCGGAGCACCGCAAAGCGATCGTGATCCTGTCAGATGGCATGGACACGTTCAGCAAAGCGTCGAGTGATAAGGCGGTTGAAAGCGCGCTCGCTGTGGGGGCAAGCATCTACGCGGTCGACATGTCGAGCCTGGAGGTTGCGGGAACAACCACCCGACAGAGTGCTGCTTCGTTGAAAGGATTTGCGGAGAAGACCGGTGGAAGATTTGTCGCCACACCGGGTGGACCAGCGTTGCGCGATGCTTTCACTGGAATTGCGAATGAGCTCGGCCAGCAGTACACGATTTCTTACCGGCCGATGAACACAAAACGTGACGGTAAATGGCGTGCACTTGAAGTTAAAGTGCAACGTGAAGATGTGACAGTCCGTACGCGCAAAGGTTACCGCGCTCCAAAACCTTAGACAAGATTACAGGATTTACAAGATGGCATTAACCATAACCAATAATGAGATGTCTTTCCTGTAAATCTTGAAAATCCTGTAATCCTGTCTAAGGTTTTTATCTTGAGGTTTTTGTAAGTGACTTTTCTTTGTGGCGCTCGAACGCGAGTTCGATGAGGATTTCGAGCAAACGCGGAAATGGAAGCCCAGACGCTTCCCACATCTTCGGATAACCCGACACT